>CAIYQH010000317.1 GCA_903928285.1 uncultured Bacteroidales bacterium | reverse complement strand
GTTGCAAATGGAATTGGAGAAAAAGCCGCATGAAATTTGTGCTCAAAACGAACTGCAAGACTTGAGTAAGTATAATGGAAGTCCGGCGACACCGTCTGAAACCCTCTACTCCATCAAGGAAAAGGCGTTGAAACTTGGATTCAAAAGCGTTTACATCGGGAATGTGCCCTGAGGATAAAGTCCGATTTTCAATCTCTCGATGCGGACTTCTTCTTTTTCTTGCCTATGAAATGTTTTGAATCGCCCCATTCGCCGTAGCCGATGGTATCGCCGGCCATATGGATACGGGCTTCGAGGCAGCTTTTGCACTCCTCGGCCTCTTCGTCGAGGCAGGGTTTGTTTTCATACAGCAGGTAATCCTGGCGGTATTTTACGGGAGTCAGGTTAGGCATGATCACATTGGCGCCGACCATCAGCGCCTTTTCGCGTCCCTGGGGGTCGATGGTCTGCATGGCTGTTGTGGCGGCAATATTGATATCCTTCATCATGATGCGGAGGATGGCCACCATTTTCAGGGAGAGATCAAACCGCTCCTTCAGGGGCAGCAGGCTTTCGCGATACTGGTAGAGCGGAGTGTCAACATGTTCTATATAGGGCCCCATACCCGCCATATCGATATCGAATTCACGGAAAAAGAGCAGGTCGTCGGCCAGGTCGTCAAGGGTTTGAAACGGCAGCCCGATCATCACGCCGGTACCGACCTGGTAGCCAACCCTTCTCAGGGTCCTTAATGCTGCCAGTCTGCGTTGGTAATCATGGCGCAGGTTGGCAGGATGAAGTTTCACATATAGGCCGGGGTTTGATACCTCGATCCGCAGCAGGTAACGGTGCGCCCCGGCATCGAACCAACGGCGGTAGGTCTCCTCCGACTGCTCACCGAGCGAAAGGGTGACATGGATTTCGTTTTGTGTCAGCGTACCAATTTTTTTCAGCAGGGATTCTATCTTCGAAACAAAGGTCTTGTTGGTCCGCTCGCCCGACTGGATGACGATGGAAGCGTAATGATTCTCGAAGGCATACCTGACCGCCTCAAGCACCTCTTCATCGGTCATCTGGTAACGTGCAAAACGGCTGTTGCCTGCGCGGATCCCGCAGTAAAAACAGTTTTTGTTACAGAAATTCGAATATTCGATCAGCCCCCTGAAATAGACCTTGCGGCCGACAAAGGCTAACTTTGTCTCTTTGGCTTTTTCAAATAACTTCAGCCGGTCCTTGTCTTTTGCATGAAGCAGGAAAAGAAGATCCTTTTTTGAAAATACGGCCCGGTTTAAAATTTCTTCAATATTTTCCACAGGTTTTGGAATTTCAATTCTCATGGATACAATGCATCTGGTTGTCAGACGTTGAACCTGATATGCAGGATATCCCCGTCGCCAACCACATAATTTTTCCCTTCGATCATCAGTTTGCCGTTTTCCTTGCAGGCATGTTCTGATCCGAATTTCATAAAATCTTCATATTTCATGACTTCCGCCCTGATAAACCCGCGTTCCAGGTCGCTGTGGATCACGCCGGCCGCCTGGGGAGCAGTCATCCCCTTTTTAATGGTCCAGGCGCGTACCTCCTTGGGCCCCGCGGTAAAGAAGCACTGCAGGTCAAGCAGGTGGAAGGCAACACGCACCAGCCTGTTAACGCCGGGTTCGGCTAACCCGGCATCAGACAGGAAGATGAGGCGATCTTCCTCTGTATCAAGTTCCGCAATTTCAGCCTCCATTTTTGCTGCGATGACCAGCACTTCGGCATCCTGGTCCTTCACAGATTCGATAAACCTGGCAGAATAATCATTCCCGTTCATTGCCGATGCATCGTCCACATTGCAGACATACATCACAGGCTTGTCGCTGAGCAGGAACATATCGTCGGTAAACCGCCTGTCATCAGTTGAAAGTGGCGCTGTACGGGCCGACTCGAACGATTCAAGGTGAGATTTCATCATATGAAGTATCTCAAGGCCATGTTTGGCATCCTTATCCCCGGCTTTCGCCATTTTTTCCATCTTGCCGATCTTTTTCTCAACAGACTCCAGATCCTTGATCTGTAGCTCAAGATCGACAATTTCCCTGTCCCTCACGGCATTGATGGAGCCTTCGAGATGGGGCATCTGCGGGTCGTCAAAACAGCGGATAACATGGATCAGGGCATCCACATTGCGGATATCGGACAGAAATTTATTGCCTTCAGTCTGGCTTCCTCCCTTTGACAACCCGGGAATATCCACCATTTCAATCGTTGTCTGGAGAACCCTGACCGATTTGATAATTTTATCAATTGCCTGTAGCCGGGCATCGGGAACATTCATTACCCCCAGGTTCGATTTATGCCCGGCAAAGGTTGCTGCATGGGTCTCCGCGCGGTTATTGGAAATACAATTAAACAAGGTGGTTTTCCCTGATCCGGAAAGTCCGATTATTCCACATTTTAAAGGCATAGTCTGATGATTTAAATCGCGAAGTTACGCCATTTTCCAAATTTCTCCATGATAAGTGAAAAATCTTGCATCAAATTGGATGCTAAATAACTGATATGAAAATCATTAAAAGCATTCTGACAACCTTTCAGCAACCCAGACCCAATCAGCATGATCCTAAGGGTTGATCATGGTTTAGGGAGAAAAATTGCCATCCCGAGGCTTGTTATGTTAATACCCTAATCAGAGGAAACAAGAAAAGACATTGATCATCTGATTATCTGGATTTTATATTATAATAACAGGAAAAATCACAATTTTCACAACCAATAATGTAAAAAAGTTGTAACTTGCATCCAGATATGAAAGAAATTATTTAGTATTCCAACTGCAGTAAAAATTACACACTACAATATATCAATCATTTAGAACCAAATTCAAATAGTATAAGTTAAAATAGTTTACTATGCAGAGGCATGAAATCCTAATCATTGATGACGAGCAAACCATCCGTTTGCTCCTTGAGAATTTTCTTTCCAAAAATTATGATGTCGTTGCCAAAAAAGATGGGGAGGAGGCGCTTGAATGGCTTGAGGGTCATCTGCCTGACCTGATTATCTGCGACATTCAGATGAAACCGATGGATGGTTTCACCTTTGTTGAAAAGGTGCGTCAGCGCGGCTTTACCAAACACACGCCGATTGTGATGCTATCGGGGAATGGCGAAAAAAGTGAGGATCGGGTTAAGTGCTATCAGTTAGGCGCCCAGGATTTCCTTGCCAAACCCTTCAGTCCGGTTGAGCTCACTGAACTGATCAAGAAAAACCTTGATCCTATTCACTATGCGGTAAAATGGTAAGGGAAATATGGAAAACAAATTATCCATTGTTTATATAGGTGTTTCGGCAGGCATTATTTCAGGGCTAACCGGGTGCGACAGGCTTGCAGTTGAGGTATTACCCAATGCCCTGGCCGCAATCAATTACCTCAATTCAGGGAAGATTCCCGATGCCATCCTTTGTGAAAGCGAGGTGGCCGGAGGTTCATCCTTTGAGATCTTTGACATGCTCAGCGCCATCCCCGGTCTCGTACATGTAGCCTTTATCATGGTGGCCTTTGAATTTAACAGGGAAAATTTCCTGAAGGCCCTCAAGCTGCGAATTGATGATTATTATGTTGCACCTCATCCCTTTGCCAATGAAATAGTCGGGAGGGTGGAATTCCTCCGCGATTTCCGGAAAAGAGCCGGCGGGCTATCCGAGAAACACACCCCTGAGCTGAAATACAAGATGCCGCTGTCAAAACGGATTTTTGACATTGTTACGGCCTCTTCGGCACTTTTGGTCCTTTCTCCTGTTTTACTGATCATCTGTGCAGCCATACGCCTGGAGTCAAAAGGGAAGGTCTACTATATTTCAAAACGGGTTGGCAGGGAACCCTTTGACTTTTACAAATTACGTTCCATGCGCACAGGAGCGGCAGCACAGCTTGACAATCTGGCAAAAGAGAAAAACCAGTATTCAGCAACCCGCAACCCGGCCGGGATCGATTTTTCGGGAAGTTGCCCTGAATGTGCCCGTCTGGGCTATTCATGTTCGGAAATACTGCATAAAGGGGATACCGATATTTGCAAAGACTGGTATTGCAAACAATACTATGAAATGGCCATCACAAAATCGGATTTTGCAAAAACGCATCCCTACGAAATTGACTTCGCCATTCCTTGTCCGATCTGTGCTGATTTACCTGAAGATCAGCCATGTTCGACCATCATGCATGTTGATAAGGGGAAAATTTGCAATTTCTGGCAAAATTTTCAAACCAACGAAATCTCCAAAAAGAAAGCCACTTTCAAAAAGATCTCAAAGGATCCAAGGGTTACGAAAGTGGGGAAATTTATCCGGAATACCAGTATAGATGAGCTGCCTCAGCTGATCAATGTGCTGAAGGGTGATATGTCGATTGTCGGAAACCGCCCTTTACCCGTTTACGAGGCGGAGGTTCTCACAACTGATTCTCTTTCAAAACGTTTCCTGGCACCTGCCGGCATAACCGGGTTGTGGCAGGTGGAATTGAGGGGAAAGGGCGGAGTAATGTCGGAAGATGAACGTAAACATCTTGATAATGAATATGCTGATCACTTTACGGGGGATAAATATTCATTTTTCTATGATTTGAAACTTATCTTGCGCACTGCCCGGGCCCTGTTCCAAAAAGATTCGGTCTGAGCCATCCTTCCATTGGATTTTCTTCCTGCATGAGGTAAATTTTCTGATTTTGCCTTAAATTTACTTAGACCCGGGACTGTGAAAATTACCTGGTTGCTGAAGGGAATTGTACAGTGGGTTTGTTTAAAGTATAAAGAGTGCAGACAAGAACAGAAATAGACCCGGAGGAAACAGGTTATACAATCAGTTTACGGCTATTTGAGGCATAAAGGAAGATTATAACCTCAAAAAATCAGTATATTTGCTGTGCTATGAGAAGAATTTTGATTTTTCCTTTCGTCATTATATGGCTTTTCGGAATAAACCATTTTGTTTCTGCCCAGACTGAAAAACGGTTTGATCCTTTAAAAGAGGATATAGCCAATAAAATTCCACCATTGAGTGTTTTACAGGATTCAGCGCTGGCCCATAACCATTATGTTCAATTCAGGAATCTCCAGATTATAGTGAATTACTGCAAGTTAAAAGCCAGTCAGGTTGACTGGACCAGAAACATCGGGATACAGGCAAATGTCGGATATGGTAACCTTTACGATTACTCGATGAACAGTTCAACCAGCGGTACCACGCCTTCCTCAATTGCCACTTCGCGCAGTGAAACCAAGTACAGCACTGCGCTCTACCTGAATATGCCGATCAACACGATTGTCGGGCGCAGGAACCAGGTTAAACTGGCAAAAACGGAGATCGAACAGGCAGAACAAATGGCTGGTGTGCAACGGGATGAAACCAGGCAACTGGTCATACGCCAGTATAATGACCTGATTCTGCAGCAACGCCTGCTACGGATTAAATCAAAGTCATTTGAAACCGGCAGGATCAACATGCAGATGGTGGAAAAGGAATTTGCAAATGGCATAGTTTCCGTTACCGAATATGCCAGGATCACGGATATCGTTGCCAAAGCGGAAGCCGACTATGAATCGGCACGCATAGATTTTCTCACTGCCTTTATGGTACTGGAGGAGATCGTGGGGATGAAATTTCACCTGAATGCTCAATAACAGCGGCTGATGAAGGTAAGCGACATATTAAAACTGCTAAGGAAACATCTGGTACTGCTACTGTTCATGCCTATCCTGCTTGCCGGTCTGGTTACCGTACTGACAAGAAAACCTTCCTATACCTATTCGTCAGAAACCACACTCTATACGGGGATCGCATCGGGGTCCACTGTCGAAATGGATAAGTCGTTCAGCTTCTTTGCAAACAATACAGCCTTTGATAACCTCATCAATGTCATCAATTCACGGGAAACACAGCAGGAAGTGGCAATCAGACTGCTGGCACAGCACCTGATGCTTGCCGCACCTGATCCACGGTATATTTCGGCAGCATCCTATGAAAATTTAAAAAAAATCACTCCCGGATATATCAGGCTGCTGGTTTCAAAATTTAACTCCCAGAACCTTCATCATAGCCTCAAAACACCTGCCCTTAAACCTCAAACTGCTCCTCAGCCCAGGCTGAAACATAAAACAGGTCCATTGACCCATGTTGTAAGGGCAAACGAGACAGTCTATTCGATTTCAAGACAATACGGGATTTCCACAGAGAAGATCAGGGCATTGAATGACCTTGAAGAAAACACCATTTCGATAGGTCAGGTAATCAGGCTTGGGGAGGAGACTGCCGACAGCCTTGAAACAGTTGCCAGTGACACGGTCGGTAAAGCAGATACCGTTACAGCCACATCCTCATTTTCCTTTGCCGACCTTAACTCGGCAGAGAATTACAAAACAGTACCTCCTTCCATCAACCCTGAAGCTTATGAGTTGACAGTGAAAAACCTCGAAGCCTACATGGTCAGCAATGACACGAATTTCATATACAGCCTGCTCAATTTCACTGATCCTCATTATTCAATAAAGGCGATCTCCGCTGTCAATGTGCAGCGCATTGCGAGCAGTGATCTCGTTAAATTAAAATTCGATTCTGACGATCCGGGCATCTGTCAGCAAACATTGGCCATGCTGACTGCCGTTTGTATTGAAAACTATAAGAAAATAAAGGAAAACAGGTCGGATGCCGTTGTCAAATATTTTGAATATCAACTTAAACAAGCTGCCGCCCGGTTAAAAATAGGGGAAGATAAGTTGTTGAAATTCAATGAAGACAACAACATCATCAACTATTATGAACAAAGCAAGGCTGTTGCCGTTGTAAAAGAGGATCTCGATGTAGATTATAATAACAAGCGGATAAAACTGGCGGGTATTAAAGCTGCAATAAGCCGCATAGAGGAAAAATTAGGAATCCAGAAACAAATCCAGCTTAAAAGTTCTGTAATCATTGAAAAACGTAACCAGCTCAGTGATATCAACGCCAAACTGGCCACTGCAGAACTGGCCAATTTAGGCAAAACACCCGAAAATACCCAACTGGCAAATCTCAAACGCATTTCGGAGAAGCTGAAAGAACAAATCCGCACTGCGGTTAACGAACTTTACGGATTCGGGAATACAACCCGTGGATTGCCTGTCAGCACCTTACTTAATGAT
>CAIYQH010000316.1 GCA_903928285.1 uncultured Bacteroidales bacterium | reverse complement strand
TGCATTACCGGTATATGGCGGACCGGCACCTGCTTACCAATGGAAAATCAATGCAGTCAATGTAATCAATGCAAACAATGCAAGCTATGCATACAATGCAGTGAATGGTGATTTGGTTACCTGTGAGCTGACCTCATCTGAAAGCTGTGTTACCGGCAATCCTGTTACCTCGGCTGCCATCCTGATGACGACAATGCCGGCTCCCCAGGTAAGCTTTAGCCGCTGTTTCGACAGTATCACCACCACGATTTCAAAGCCATTCAAGTTAAGGGGAGGACTCCCGCCGGGAGGAACCTACAGCGGCGCCGGGGTGAATCCCTTCACAGGCATCTTCAATCCTGCAGCGGCAGGTGCAGGAAGCCATACGGTCACCTATACCTACACCAATACCTATGGCTGTATAGCAAATGCGACGACCACATTTGCCACGCAAACCACGATGCCGCTGATCTGCGGCAACACCTTCACCGACCCGCGCGACAACCGGCATTACACAACCTTCAGCCTGCCCAATGGCAAATGCTGGATGAGGGAGCACCTCGATTTTGGAACCGCCATCATGGAAACAACGCTGCAGACCGACAACTGCGTTGCCGAAAAATACCGCCGTTATTCGGCAACCAGCCATCAGTATTCTGCTTTCTACCAGTGGGATGAGCTGATGCAGTATGATAATACGGCAGCTGTGCAGGGTTTGTGTCCGCCGGGATGGCATATTCCGACCGAATCAGAATGGAATGACCTGATCATCTTCAGTACCGGTCCTGGCCAGGCCGGCGGTCCCTTGAAAGATACATTGCTGGCCAACGGATTTCACTCCCGGCAGCAGGGACTGTTATACCTGAATAACACCTGGGCATTTGTCACCGGCCTTTATGCCGGTTCGATGTACTGGACCTCCACCATTTCCGACCCTGAGCGATCCGTGGCCAGGGGAATCAACGAATTCAATATGAGTGTTTCTATGTACAATTCCTCACGAGAAAATGCCTTCTCCGTGCGCTGCCTCCACGACTGAAACTAACCCTGATTTTGCCTTCCCTTCAATACTTGCCATCCCTGCATTATTTGCATTATTTGCATTGTTTGCATTGCCTGCATTGTTTGCATTGTTTGCATTGTTTGCATTGTTTGCATTGTTTGCATTGCCTGCATTTCAATAGCCTGCCGCTTCCCCAACCCCATATTGGCTCTCCGGGTACCTGACCATCACGATCTTCCGCACTTCGCGGTAAAGGGTTTCGCGCAGCTTATCGATATTTTGTTTCGAAGTGGCCGAGATGAACAGCGAAGGCAGGTTTTCCCGGGCCATCCAGCTCTTTTCAAGATCCTCAAGCGTCAGGTTCTCCTTTTTTACAGGTCCTAAATCATCGGCCTCCTTTTCAACAAACTTGTAGGCATCGATTTTATTGAAAAGCATGATCGTAGGCTTGTCGGATGCCTTGATATCGGTCAGGGTCTGCCTGACGACATTGATTTGTTCCTCAAAGGCAGGATGGCTGATATCGGCAACATGGAGGAGAATATCGGCTTCGCGAACCTCATCCAGGGTCGATTTGAACGATTCCACAAGCGAATGGGGAAGTTTCCTGATAAAACCCACGGTATCTGAGAGTAAAAAGGGCTGGGTTTCGATGACCACCTTGCGAACCGTGGTGTCGAGGGTGGCAAAGAGCTTGTTTTCGGCGAATATCTCCGACTTGCTGAGCACGTTCATAATCGTCGACTTACCCACGTTGGTATATCCTACCAGGGCAACGCGGACCATGTCGCGGCGGTTTTTCCGCTGGGTGGCCTTTTGTTTGTCGATCTCCTCCAGCTTTTCCTTCAGCAGCGAGATGCGGTAACGGAGGATCCGCCTGTCGGTTTCAATTTCCTGCTCTCCAGGACCGCGCAGGCCGATGCCGCCGCGTTGCTTTTCCAGGTGAGTCCACATCCGGGTAAGACGCGGCAGAAGGTATTCATTCTGCGCCAGCTCCACCTGGGTACGGGCATAGGAGGTAACGGCACGCCGGGCAAAGATGTCGAGGATCAGGTTGTTACGGTCGAGGATACGGCATTTCAGCACATTTTCGATGTTGCGGATCTGGCTGGGCGACAGTTCATCGTCGAAGACGGCCATATCCACAGGGTTTTCCCCGATCCACAGCTGGATTTCCTTCAGTTTGCCGCTGCCTACATAGGTTCTCGAGTCGGCATGATCGACTTTCTGGACAAAGCGTTTCAGAGGAACACCGCCGGCAGTGTCGACCAGGAAGGCCAGTTCGTCAAGATATTCGTGGGTGCGTTCCTGATCCTGTGCATGGGTGACCAGGCCGATCAGTACGGCTGTTTCTTTAAGGGGGGCTGTTTCGATCATTAAAAGGGTTTGAATCCGATGATTTCACGGACTTCACGGACAGTCTTTGATGCCGAGGCCCGGGCCTTCTCGGCGCCCATGGCCGCCACCTTGCGAAGGTAGGGTTCATCGGCATAAAGGGCCTCCATCTTTTCACGGAAGGGAGTAGTGAACAGGATGATATCTTCGGCCAGCTGTTTTTTCATGTCACCATAGCGGATAGAACCCGACCGGTAACTGTTCTCAAAATGTTCGAGCGTGTCGGCATTTGAGAAATAGCCCATCAGGTCAAAGAGATTCTTCACCCCCTGCGAGCGGGGTTGTGCAGGATCAACGGCGCCGGTATCGGTTACCGCCTTCATCACCTTTTTCCTGATCATCTCCGGGCTGTCGGCCAGGAAGATGGAGCTGTTTTCATTATCCGATTTCGACATCTTCAAACCGCCATCCAGACCGGGGATCTTGATCAGGTTCTCGCCGAAGTTAAAGGCAACGGGTTCGGGAAAATAATCCACGTTGTACAGGCGGTTGAACCTGTTGGCAAAGGTACGGGTCATCTCCAGGTGCTGCTCCTGGTCCTTACCCACAGGCACCATCCGGGCCCTGTGAATAATGATATCGGCGGCCATCAGGGTGGGGTAGGTGAGCAGCCCTGCATTCACATTCTGCGGCTGGCTGCGGATCTTCTCCTTGAAGGAGGTGCAGCGTTCCAGCTCGCCGACGTAGGCGTTCATATTGAGTAACAGGTAAAGTTCTGCGGTTTCGGGCAGGTCGCTCTGCACATACAGCGTTACCTTTTCAGGGTCGAGGCCGCAGGCAAGGAACTCAACCAGCACGGTCTTCACATTCCCGTGGAGGTCGGCCGGGTTCGGGTGGGTGGTCAGCGAATGATAATCGGCAATGAAGAAGTAACAATGATGTTCCTCCTGCATCTTGATAAAACTTTTCAAAGCCCCGAAATAATTCCCCAGATGAAGGTTTCCCGTAGGCCTTACGCCACTTACAACTATATCCATTGAATGATTGAAAATTATAAAGTTATTAATAGGGAAAAGGCATTAGGCAATAGGCAATACAGCAACTTCTCTTCATCCCGTCTTGTTTGCATTGCCTGCATTGTCTGCATTGCCTGCTTTGCCTGCATTGCCTGCATTATTTTCATTCCTGCATTCCTGCATTCCCGCATTCCTGCATTCCTACATCTTAATCTCATCCCCATTCTTATTAAAGAAGTGGTACTCGAGGAAGTGCGAGGCATTCTGGGTTTTGATCGTGACGCGCTGGCCGAACTTACGCCACCATTTCCAACGGAAGTTGAAAATACCGTGGGTGAGGAAGGCGTAAACGTAGGGATGCACCAAAAGTGTGAGGTTTTTTTCATTCTGCTCGCGGATGAGGTAGCCGAGGTTGTTCTCGATATCGTCGGTGAGCAGGATGGTGGGCCTGATCTGGCCGGTGCCGTCGCAGGCGGGGCATTTTTCGAGAATCTGCACGTTCATCTCGGGCCGTACGCGCTGCCGGGTGATCTGCACCAGGCCGAACTTGCTCGGCGGCAGGATCGAATGCTTGGCACGGTCGCGTTTCATCTCATCGCGCAGCTTTTCGAAAAGCTTCCTCCTGTTGAGTCCCTGGACCATGTCGATAAAATCGATCACGATGATGCCTCCCATGTCGCGCAAACGCAACTGGCGGGCCACCTCCGTGGCAGCTTCGAGGTTCACCTCCAGGGCGTTGGTCTCCTGGTTCTGGTCCTGGTTTACGCGGTGACCGCTGTTGATGTCGATCACGTGCATCGCCTCCGTATGCTCGATCACCAGGTAGGTGCCGCTGCGGATGGTGACGATCTTGCCAAACGAATTCTTGATCTGTTTGTCGATCCCGAACTGGTCGAAAATGGGAACCTTGCCCGTGTGAAGCTTGACAATGCTGACCTTGTCGGGCACGATCCGCTGGATGTAGGTCCTGATATCGTCATACAGCACCTGGTCGTTGACCACGATGTTGTTGAACGATTCGTTGAGGGCATCGCGCAGGATGGTGGAGGTACGGTCGATTTCGCCGATTATCTTCTGCGGAGGCTTGGCAGTAGCCAGCTTCTGGGTGATGATCTCCCAGCGCTTGTAAAGACTGCGCAGATCAGAATCGAGGTCGGCAACGAGTTTGTTCTCGGCTACCGTCCTGATGATGATTCCGCAATTTCTTGGTTTAATGCTGGTTATCAACCGTTTTAACCGGTTGCGCTCCTCGCTGCTCTTGATCTTCTGTGATACCGAGATCTTGTCGGAGAAGGGGATCAGTACCAGAAACCGCCCGGCAAAGGCGATCTCCGAGGTGACGCGGGGTCCCTTGGTTGAAATCGGCTCCTTGGCGATCTGCACAACAATATTACTGTTGGGTTTTAGCACCTGGGCTATTTTACCCGTTTTCTGAATGTCGGGTTCCAGTTCGAAATCGCCAATGGATAAAGGAGCCCCGTTTCCCGACTGGCCTGCCTTGATATAATTCAGCAGCGTCTGGATCTGAGGTCCAAGGTCGAGGTAGTGCAAAAAGGCATCCTTCTCATAACCAACATCCACGAAGGCAGCATTCAACCCTGGCATGATCTTTTTGATCTTGCCAAGGTAGATATCGCCAACAGAATATTCGTTGTTGGATCTCTCTTTGTTTAATTCTACAAGAAGCTTATCTTCAAGTAAGGCGATTTCAACTTCCGAAGAGGTCGAATTGATGATTAATTCCTTATTCACAGTTTTCCATGTATTACAGAGGTAGCACTGGCAAAAGGCCAGTACACAGGGATGACTTAAGGAATTGCAGCAGCAGGGAGGCTATTTCTTCTTATGTCGGTTCTTGCGCAAACGTTTTTTCCGTTTGTGCGTTGCCATCTTATGTCTCTTTCTTTTCTTACCACTTGGCATAATAAATCAGCTTAGAAGTTATTACTTCACTTTTACGTGTGATTTGACTTTATTTACGAAGGTTTTGGCCGGCTTGAACGAAGG
>CAIYQH010000315.1 GCA_903928285.1 uncultured Bacteroidales bacterium | reverse complement strand
CGTGCTTGCCATCGTAAGTTATCGCCATCAAGTCGCCCGCTGCGTAACTAGGTGACGAGCCAAGCGCGACGGAAACGCCGCTTTCATAAACTTGAACGATATAAAGTTCCTGTGAAATTCAACATTGTGCATGAAATTTCAAGGAACAACAATACTAAGATAAACCGAACCAATTCTTGAAGCCCATGAAGCACCCTGAAATCGGGAAAAATGTCCGGATTGCTCCGAATGCCGTCATACATGATAATGTCGTCATCGGAGATGATACGATCATCGAAGACTTCTGTGTGATCGGTTACCCGGCAAAGAATACGAGCGGTCCGCTGATCATTGGCGACAATTCCCATATCCGTTCCCATTCGGTTATATACGAGGGTTCCTATTTCGACTACCGGCTGGTAACAGGCCATTCGGTTCTGATCAGGGAAAACACCATCGCAGGGAGGTATCTTCAGGTGGGCTCAAATTCCGATATAGAGGGCGATTGCGAATTCGGGCATTATGTAAAAATCCACACGGATGTGCATGTATCCAAACATACGAAGATCCATAACCTGGTATGGCTTTTCCCCAGGGTCCAGTTTACCAACGACCCCTTTCCTCCTTCCCGGTATTGTGAAGGAATTGAAGTACGCGATCTTGCTGTTATTTCAACAGGCGCCCTGCTATTGCCCGGTATTACTGTCGGGCTGGCTTCTTTTATTGCCGCCGGCAGCCTGGTCAGGAGCAGCGTTCCCGATCTGACCTGTGTAAGCGGAAATCCCGCAAAAACGATTGCAACAATCGACAGGTTTCATAATTACAAATATAAACTTTCGTTGCCATGGCCTAAACATTTCAGGGAAGGCTACCCTGAAGAAAGCTTTAAAATGATGGATGAATTGCTTGAAAAAGTTAATAATTTAAAACAAACGTTATGAAAGTAAACTTCCTGGATCTTAAATCCCAGTATCTGTCCATTAAACCTGAGATCGATGCTGCAATTCAAAATGTGCTCGACAAAACCGCCTTTGCGGCCGGGCCTTTTGTCAAAGAATTTGAAGAAAATTTCGCAAAAGCCCAAGGGGCAAAATTTTGCGTCGGGGTCAATTCCGGTACCGCTGCCCTCCATATCGCCTTTATGGCTGTGGATCTTAAACATGGCGATGAGGTCATCGTTCCCGCTAATACCTTTTTTGCCACGCCTGAGGCAGTAAGCCTGGCGGGTGCCATCCCGGTATTTGTCGATAATGAGGCGCTTTATTACAATATGGACCCTTCGAAAATCGAAGCCGCCATTACTGCTAAAACCAAGGCCATTGTCGCCGTAAACCTTTATGGCCAGCCGGCCCAACTTGACACGATCAAGGCCATTGCAGACAAGCACAACCTGCTATTCATCGAAGATTGCGCCCAATCGCACCTGGCTACCTATAAGGGAAAATCGACAGGGACCTATGGCATCATGGGATGTTTCAGCTTTTATCCCGGGAAAAACCTGGGCGCCTACGGAGAGGGAGGGGCTGTGATCACCGATGATGAGGCCCTTTATAAAAAGATGATGGCCCTGCGCGATCATGGCTCGGCAAAGAAATACTTCCACGACTACATTGGTCATAATTACCGGCTCGAGGGACTCCAGGGAGCGATCCTGAATGTTAAGCTCAAATACCTGGCAGCCTGGACCGAAACAAGACGGAAAAATGCATTGCTGTATAAACTGGGACTCACAGGCATCAAAGAGGTTACGTTACCCACCGAGATTGACGGCGCCTACAGCGTTTACCACCTTTTTGTGGTTCGTGTACCCAGGCGCGAAGCGTTGATGCAGTTCCTGCAGGACAACGGCATCTACACCGGCATCCATTACCCCATCCCGTGTCATATGCAAAAAGCTTATGACTTCCTGGGGTATGCCAAAGGAAGTTTCCCTGTGTCTGAAAAATATGCAGTGGAAATCCTCTCTCTCCCGATGTCGGAACAGGTCAATGAAGCAGAAATTCAATATGTCTGCGAAAAGATCAGGGAGTTTTACAAATAGCACGGAATACAGGTTTCTTTCACGAAGGCTCGGGTTTCCCGGGCCTTTTGTGTTTCATGTAGAAATATTTCACCCAAAGCAGCCAAAGCAGGAAAAAGATCCCGAAAAACACATAATTGAGCAGAAAATCGTGAAAAAGGGCATACCAGGATGGATGAAAATTGAAGATCATGACCAGGATCACGACCCTGATGATGACCACCGCAAATATCAGCAACAGGGAGGCCGGAATAAACCAGAGCTTGCTTTTCCATGGTCCCGGGAAAAGGGCCATGATGAAGATAAACATAGCCATCTCCTTCAGTCCGGAACATCCGTTGTAAATAAAAACAAAGACATCTTTGGAGAGGTAAATCCTGTTGGTTACATGCTCCACCACCACATCCAGCCTGAACACATGCTGTAACAATTCACCTGAACATACCAGCACGATCCTGATCAGGACAGCATAGGCAGGCTCGAGAACGGCAACTCCGAAAATCCGGTACCCTGTTAACTTCCAGAAATACCCGACAATGGAAAATATCAGCAGCAAGGCTATAAAAATCCCGATATCCTTGAATTTATACAAATCCCTGGGCTGAACCGGCAACCATCTCTTTATTTTTTCTGTATTCATCTCATTGTTTTTTCAGTTCCTGAATAATTTCAGAGGTGCATTCCGCATTACTGCCAGGCCCGGTTATATTCTTGCCCGCTTTTATTAAAAGCCAACATTGATCCCTGTGATCAGGTTCATGGTTTTGCCATGCATCAATTCAGGCTCATAACGGATGTCGCCTTCGTTGTTTGAATTCTGAACGCCGATATAAAAGTATCCGTTGTTTACAAACTCGTACCTTGCAGTCAGTTCAATGGTTTGATTCTGCCAGGTTTGGTGTTTCATAAAACCGAGGATATCATAATTGTAGGTACGGGTGTCGATATATTCGTCGCCATGCCGGGCGAGTGTATAGGAGAGGTTGAAATGCAATCCCCGGAAAGGTTTGTAAGCAAGTGCGCAATAGATTTCCATGGAATTATCCCTTAAATAGCTTCCCATGCAGTAGTCGTTCGAAGCAAATGTGGTTGTTGAAATGTAGTGTTTATAGGTAATCGGATTGGTCTTTGTCCACTCCCCGGTTACCGACAGATTCCTCACAGGCCAGTCACTAAGCCTGGAGCCGATTTTCCAGCTCGTCCAGTTAAATGAATTCGGGTTTAGTATCCTGGAGAATTTCAACTCATCGATAAAGAGTGACGCCCAGATATTCAAATGACGGATCTGGCGGGTGGAAATATCAAAAAAGACCTGGGAATTCTGACCGGCATTATTAACTTCGGAGCTGTTAGTTGCATCAACGGAATTGAAAAACATAAACGGGATCAGGAATACCGGCTGGATGGCATCGCTGTAAATAATGGAATTCCCGACCGAGATATTCAATCCCCTCCAGGGGATAAAGGTGAACATGTTGGCTGCCACGAATTTCTTCACAAAAACTTCGCGGTAAAAGCTGCCGCTGTAATAGGAACGGCTGCTGTCTACCACTCCTGAGTTCAGCCATCCGTGTATGTAATTAAAATCGAACCACTTCGCAGGATTCACATGCAAATGGACATAGGGGAAGGAGGGCGCTTTCCCTGAAAATATATTGGCCCCGTGATAATTGTTTCCCCACACAAAACGATCCTTGATCAACCCGAACGATCCCCATTTCCAGGCAAACGTAACGCCGCCCTTCATCTCACTGAAATCAACGCCGCTCCTGGTTCCGGGCTTGTATACCTGCCCCTGGTTCAGGGTGAAATACCCGGGATATTCCATGCCGGCCGATTCGTTGTTGTCGCGTAAACTGGCATAAAACCCTATGCTTTTCCCGATATAGCCGAACATGGAGGCTCCCCACCATTTGTGAAGGGAGGTTCCGTTCTGGTTGGAGATATACTGCAATCCCAGGATCGGCCGGATGGAAACAGTAAACAGCGAATCCTTGTAATGGATCCCAAGCGGATTTAAGGATACTGCCAGCCTGGGCTGATCCGGGAAAAGAAACCCCAGTTTGTAGGTATAATTTCCGGCAAGACTTGATGCATGATCCGGGATCCGGGCAGCTTTCACCTCCAGCTGAAAATCCTGGAGGTAAAAGTCCAGCTCTTTGCGCTGGCGTTTGCTGAGCTTATAACCGCCAGGACCTTGCTGTAACTCCTGTTTTATCACCGATTGTTTTGCCTCTGCCAGCCTTGCAGCAATGTAGCTCCGTGAGTAGGGCTTTATGGCTGAGTTAAGGGATATGATTTTCAGACTTGCCAGCTCATCCAGGAACTCGTAGACCCCTGTATTGGATACATCTTCATAAACCACCTGGGAAAACCCGGGCAGGAAGATCACCAGGAATATCAGTACTGAAAATAATTTCTTCATCTGGGAAATTTTGGGCGTTCAAAAATATCAAATTACAAGTCGTGTTACAGTATCCGGAATCCGCAATCTACGCCGGTTTTCAGCATCCGGTCAACATCCCGACGGTCTCCTCATTACCGGCGAGCGGAATCAGATAGTGTATTGTCCGGCTTTATAAAGCGCCAGATTCTCCGGTTTGGAGAACCAGCTGATGGTTTCCTGCAAACCGGCATCCAGATTGTACGATGGTTGCCAGGCTAACAAATCCATCGCCTTCCGGTTGGCGGCCCACAGGCGCTCCACCTCGCTTTTTTCGGGGCGGAGGCGTTCACCGGAACTTTCGATGACAATCTCCCTTCCCATGAGTTTACCGATCTTCATCACCAGGTCGCCTACTGAAATTTCGTAGTTACTCCCCAGGTTTACCACCTCTCCCAGCGCCTGGTCACTTTCAGCCGCCCTGATAAAGCCATGTGCCGTGTCCTTAACAAAATTCAGGTCACGCGTGGGCGTCGTGGAACCCAGGGTGATCTTCCCGTTCCCGCTGAGTACCTGTGTAATGATGGTGGGGATGATTGCCCGTGTAGATTGTCGCGGACCATAAGTGTTAAAGGGTCGAACGATCACTACCGGCGTATTGAACGACCTGTAAAAGGTAAGCGCCAGGAAATCAGCCGAGGCTTTGGTGGCGGCATAGGGCGACTGGGGGTTGACCGGGTGCTCCTCTGTTATCGGAACAAACTGGGCAGTTCCATAAACCTCCGACGTAGAGGTATGGATGATCCTGGACACATCCAGCTGACGGGCAGCCTGGAGGATATTTAAGGTTCCTTTGACATTCGTATCAACATAAGTGTCGGGTGAATGATAGGAATAGGGAATCCCGATAAGCGCTGCCAGGTGAAACACCGTATCACATCCCTTCACAGCCTCCCTGACTCCGTTCGGATCGCGGATGTCGCCTGTGAAAATCTCGATATTTTTCCTCTTCTCCAGCGGGAGATAATCAATCCACCCCCAGCGGTTGAATGAGTTATAATGAACGAAGACCCTTACGTCGCAACCCTTTTCCAGCAATTCTTCCGTAAGGTGGCTCCCGATAAAGCCGGAACCTCCTGTAATTAATACTTTTCCTTTATTTAAATTCATACAAATACTTTATCCGGCAAAAATACGTAATTTCAGATCAGAACATTCTGTCTTTTGATATTTTCATTCCTGACGGTAATAATGGGGAATTCTGCAATACCATATCAATGAACTGGTTGAAGAATCCCAAGGACAATTGACTGGTCAGGGCTCATCAATCCTTTGCGATATGGACAGTGTATGACAAAGATAACCACATTAATAGTTGGAATTATCTGAATCCGGACTAAATTTACATCCTCAATTAAAAATTTGTTGTTGATCCAATTTGGCATGATGGAACCGGATAAAAACCGTGATGAAGGGCTATATCAGAATTACTTACAGCTCAAGGAAATCCTGGAGACCGGGCTTGCCGCCTCCGGCAGGGCAGCTGATTTGCGGGAGGCAAAGGGCTGCCTGATCGAGATTCAGAACCATTTTAAAGGTTTGCAGCTCCGACGGGAAGACCGGGAGGAACTTTATGCCAGGCTGCAGGATGCCTTTGCAACCGTCAACAAAAAAATTGAGGATGAGCGGCTGGATTATGAACTTACGGCCCTATCCAATTATGCCGATTTAAAACCGGAGGTTGAGAAGGCCAATAATATGGCAGCATCCGATGAAAATACAAGGGAGGCCTGGGATTTCCTGCTGGTTGTTCAAAACCGGGTTAAAGGCACAAAACTTCTCAGGGAGCACCGCGACGAATTGTTTAGCAAGCTTCAGGGCGCTTTCGAGACTATTAAATCACGACGCGACGGGGAGCGGCAGGTTTTTGAACAGGAATCCCGTCAGAACTATCTCAGACTGAAAGTTCTTGTGGAAAAGGGACTGGCCCAGGCTGAGGAGACACATGAATATAAAGAGACCAGGGAGTTTTTGAAAAAGATCCAGTCAGAATTCAAGGGTCTGAAACTGATCCATGAACAACGCGAGGAGCTTTATTCAAGGCTGCAGACCGCTTTTGATATCCTTGGGAAACGATTGGATGAATTTTTCAGGTATAAGAAGAAAAACTGGGAAGTGAAAATGCAGTTTACCCTTTCACGGCTTTCAGCTGATATTTTTGAACTGGGTGAAGCAATAAACAAAGATAAAGCCTATCTTGCAGAGCTGGAAGATCACCAGGAGATCCTGGTTTCTTCCGGGAAAGATAACGATGTGCTGGTAGGTGTTGAAGCCAGAATAATTTCCATAAAACGCAATATTGAACAAAAATATCGACAGATTGCTGATCTTGAAGTTGAAAAAGACGAACTAAAAAACAGGCTCGAGGATCCTGAAAACTAAAGAGAGACCTACTTTATGGCTGAATTCACCACAACCGCATCCCGCCGCACTTCGCATACCAGGTCGAGGTTTTTCCACACCGACCT
>CAIYQH010000314.1 GCA_903928285.1 uncultured Bacteroidales bacterium | reverse complement strand
GATCACGTCGATCTCGGCGGTCTTCGCCACCGGGTATTTCTCGCCGGGTTTCAATCCCGTAGCCTTAACGTATTCAACCCGGGCAACCTCATAGTTCTTCTCCCCGAGGAATTTGTCACCGTTGGCAACTGCGGTTTTGTAGTTTTCATCGAGCGACTTTGCCGCGGCTTTATCGGCCAGTAACTTATCAATAGCGCTAATTTTCTCTACAGGGTAGGTCTCTCCAGATTTCACTGTCAGCGCCTCCTGGTAGGCTCCCCTCGACTGTTCATAGCTTTTGGCGGCCAGCAGTTTATCGGCACTGGCAATGATGCCGGCATACTTGTCATCCAGCGCCTTTGCGGCAGCCATATCTTCGAGGATCTTGTCGATGGTCCCGATCTTCTCCTTGGGGTACGACTCCTGCGGTTTCAGTGTGGATGCACTGAGATAATCGGTTCTGGCTGCAACATAAGATTTTTCGGCGAGTTGTTTGTCGGCCTTCGTAATCAGCCCGTTATACTGGGCTTCGAGCGATTTGAGTTTTTCCAGCCCGGCCAGGATGGTGGCGATCTCGCCGATTTTCCCCTTCGGGTATTCCTCGGCTGGTTTAAGTTTCTGTGCCGACTGGTATTCCGTCAGCGCAGTTTCGTAATTCTTATCTGCAAGCAGCTGGTCGGCCCTGGCAATGGTTGCGGCATACTGCTCCCCGATGGCCTTTTCCTTTGCGGCGGCATCCAGCAACGTCCCGATTTCGGCGATTTTGGTCTTCGGGTATTGTTCCGATGGTTTCATGGCCGAAGCATTCAGATACTCCGTTTTTGAAAGATCCCAGTTTTTCGCGGCAAAGTCCTGGTCGGCTTTACCAATGGCAGCCTTGTAGTTTTCCTCGACCGTTTTACTGGCAGTCAGGTCGGCCTGGGCCTTTTCAATTTCGGCCAGTTTATCCTTCGGGTATTGCTCGGCAGGTTTGACGCCAAGGGCGTTCTGATAGCCCGTCTTCGCCTCGTCATAGCTTTTCGCCGCCAGCAGTTTGTCAGCTCCTGCAAGCAGTTCGCGGTAATGATCATCAACGGCCTTGACGGCAACCAGATCGGCCAGGATCTTTTCTATTTCTGAAAGTTTGTCTTTCGGATAGGATTCCAGCGGTTTCAGGTTTTTGGCGTGGATATATTCATTCCTGGCAGGCAGGTAGGATTTCCCGGCCAGTAGTTTGTCGGCCGCCGCTATGGAGGCGCCATACTGGCTGTCAAGCGCCTTTTGTTTGTCGAGGTCGGCAAGGGCCAGGTCGATCTCGGCGATCCTGCTTTTTGGATAGACCTCACTCGGCTTCATCTTCAGCGCATTCTGGAATTCAGTTTTGGCCGGAAGGTACATCCTGAGCATCAGCAAACTGTCGCCATTGCCGATGGTGTTGGCATACTTTGCATCGAAAGCCTTTTGTTTGGACTCGGCGGCGATCAGCTTGTCAAGTTCGCCGATTTTGGTTTTCGGGTAGCTCTCGTTTGGCTTTACCGTCAACGCTTTCTGAAACTCCATCCTGGCTGTTTCATACACCTTGTTGGCATAGGCTTTGTCGCCCGTGGCAATCGCCAGTTTGTACTGCTCTTCCTTATCCTTTAGCGCACCTGCCAGTATATTGTCGATCTCCGCGATCTTGTCTTTCGGATATTTCTCGCCGGGTTTCAGATTCGAACCCTTTGAATAGGCAGCCCGGGCAGGTTCGTATGAGAGATCGCCAAGCAGTTTGTCGGCTTCGGCGATGGTTTTGCTATATTGTTCTTCGGCCGCCCTGGCCATAGCATCCTCCTGCCCTGTCAGCATCTTTTCTGCCTTGGAAAGCATCTCTTTCGGGTAACTTTCCGTGGGTTTGGCCGAAGTAGCCATCAGGTAATTCTCACGCGCCTTCAGGTACTTTTTATCGATATAGAAGCTGTCGGCCAGTGCAATATATTTGTCGTAATCGGCCTGTGCTGCCTGGATCCGGGCCAGGATCCCCTCGATTTCCTTAATCTTCACCTTCGGATAGGTCTGGTCGGGTTTGATCGCCAGCGCATCGTTATAACTTTTAATGGCGTCGGCATATTTTATATCGGTGAAGTTCTGGTCGGCCAGGGTAATCGCCTTCTGGTAGGCCTCGTCGACTGCCTTTCGGGCCACCAGGAAGTCGGTCAGTTCCTTAATCTTATCCTGCGGGTATTTTTCATCAGGTTTGATACCGCTGGCCTTTTTGTAGTCGAGCAGGGCCGACTGGTAATTTTTTATCAGGTTGAACTTATCGGCAGAGCCGATGGCTTTGGCATATTCCTCCTCCTTAACCTGCTTATCCACCTGGATCTTGATGATCTCATTGATTTTGTTTTTCGGATACGGATCGCCGGGCAGCAGTTTGCTTGCATTTTCATATTCCTGCTGTGCCCTGGCATACTCGCCTGCCTGGAACAGCTTATCGGCGCCGGCCACAGCCACATCAAAAAGGGTGTTCTGCGCTTTCTGGGAACGCAGCAGTTCAAGCGCCTTCTGTAGTTTTTCCTTCGCAGCGGCATCGCCGGGGTTCAGGCTTACCGCCTGTTGGTAAGCTGATTTCGCATTCAGGTAATCCTTTGCCTTGAAATAGGCGTCGCCGGAGGCTATTGCCTTCTGAACCGACTCATCCTGCTGTTTCATGCCGGCCTGCAATGCTTTGACTTTGGCAAGTTTATCTTTTGCAGTTTGAACCCCCGGTTTGATCAGCAGCGCCTTTTCCAGGTCCGACTGGCTTTTTGCATAGTTTTTTTCGCTCATGGCCTTGTCAGCCGAAACGATCAGGGCATTGTAGAGTGAATCCTGCGATCCTCTGGATTTTCCGGGTATCGAATCATATTTCCCCGCTGTGTTGTTTCCGGCAGATAAACCAGGCTGGCCGCCAATTCCGGTGTAGGAATAAAAAAGTCCGAGTGCAACAGTGGATACCAGGAAAGCAGATAATATGGGGAATGATTTAATAAAACCGGATATTTTCATAGGATGCTTGTACGTTCTGATGATAAATACTTCAACACAATATAACGGGATTTAAGGAAAATAATTTTACCGGGTGATTAATGTTCGATCAAACCGTCTTTGATGGTGAGTTTACGGTCAGCCATATCGGCTAGGTCGAGGTTATGGGTGACGATCACATAGGTCTGGCGGAAGGTATCCCTGAGGCTGAAGAACAACTTATGCAACTCTACAGCCGAGGTGGAATCGAGGTTCCCGGAGGGTTCATCCGCAAGCACGACCGAAGGGTTGTTAACCAGGGCCCGGGCGACGGCGATCCGCTGTTGTTCACCTCCGGAGAGTTCCGAAGGTTTATGATCGGCTCGGTTTTTAAGATTCATAAAATCCAGCAATTCCATCGCCCGCATTTCCGCCTCTTTCCTTCCCTGTTTTGCAATAAAGGCCGGGATACATATATTTTCCATAGCAGTAAATTCGGGAAGCAGGTGGTGAAACTGGAAAACAAAGCCGATGTGCCTGTTCCTGAAATCCGACATTTTCCGCTCCGACAGCTCCCGGATCCTGATCCCGTTCAGTTCAACCGAACCGGTATCGGCCTTGTCGAGGGTGCCGATGATATGCAGCAACGTTGATTTTCCCGCACCCGAAGCGCCTACGATAGAGATGATTTCACCTTTGGCGATTTCGAGACTGATTCCTTTGAGAACTTTCAGCGGTCCAAATGATTTTTGAATGTTTTCTGCGATGATCATACCGTTGCCTTAAACGGCAAAGTTAAGAAAATTGAAATCTTTGCACGCTCTTTTTTGTAAATCCAATTCAAACAGTTAATTTTGAAAACCAATCAACACGGGCATTACTTCCCGGGTATCGGGTAAACTGCATGCTGTTAACTGAGTATTCCAAAAAACAACTTTCGCCACATGAATCTACACGAATATCAGAGCAAAACAATATTAAAACAATATGGAGTAGCCGTTCCCGAGGGGGCGCTGGCCTTTACCGAGGATGAAGCCGTAAAAGCCGCTGAATACCTCCAGGGAGCAACCGGTACCGACAAATTTGTGATCAAGGCACAGGTTCATGCCGGCGGAAGAGGAAAAGGCGGCGGGGTGAAAATCGCCAAATCGACAGAAGAGGTTGGCCATTATGCCGAGCAGATCCTCGGGATGCACCTGGTAACGCCCCAGACCAGCAAAGAGGGCAAGCTGGTGCGTAAGGTTTATGTTGAGCAGAATATCTATTATCCAGGCCCTACCGAGCCATCTGAAATCTATATGAGCATCCTGCTGAACCGGCAGAAGGGACACACCATCCTGATGTATTCCCCGCGCGGCGGGATGGATATTGAAGCCGTTGCCGGTGAGACCCCCGAGCTTATCTTCACAGAGGAGGTTGACCCCAAAATAGGGCTCCAGGCATTCCAGGCCCGGAAAGTAGCCTTTAACCTCGGGCTGAAGGACGATGCCTATAAAAATATGGTAAAGTTCGTATTCGCCATTTACAGGGCCTACGAGGGCAGCGATGCCTCCCTGATTGAGATCAACCCTGTTTTCAAGACATCCGACAATAAGATCCTGGCGGCCGACGCCAAGATGGTGATCGACAACAACGCCCTGTTCCGTCACCCCGACATCGCCACCATGCGCGACCTCGACGAAGAGGATCCCATCGAAGTTGAGGCAACCCGCCACGACCTGAACTATGTAAAGCTGAATGGCAATGTAGGCTGTATGGTTAATGGCGCCGGACTGGCCATGGCCACGATGGACATCATCAAACTCTCGGGCGGCGACCCCGCCAATTTCCTGGATGTCGGCGGTTCGGCCAATGCGAAACGCGTGGAGGAGGGATTCAGGATCATCCTGAAAGATCCTGCCGTCAAAGCCATCCTGGTGAATATCTTCGGAGGTATCGTCCGCTGTGACAGGGTAGCCCAGGGTGTTGTCGATGCCTACAAGAATATCGGCGAGATCCATATCCCCATCATCGTAAGGCTGCAAGGGACAAACGCGATCGAGGGAAAAAAACTGATCGACGAGTCGGGACTGAAGGTTCATTCGGCCATTACGCTGAAGGAGGCCGCCGACCTGGTCACCGAGGTATTGCGGTAAGCCGCGCCTCCATCTCTTTCTCAAACAGGAATTCCCTGATCTTTTCAAGCTCCCCGACAGGGGAGGCTGAAAATGAAAGAGTTTGCCACTCCACATTCAACATTTTCAATTCTTCCGCAGGATATTCCCTTTCCAGGAAATCATGCAGATTTCCCTCATCGGAACTACCATGCCCGTCATGCGTGGTTTTCAGATATTGCAGAATCCTCAGCCCGTCGAACTTTTCGTGAAAGGCCCTTGTAAAGTGATCCAGGTCGCGGTGGTTGACCCGCAGGGGCTGAAAGGGGTCGGTCTCATTGAAAACCTGTGATAAAAATGCCGAGATCTTCGTCTGCAGCCGCCCGGAATAAAAAAGGGAGATCAGCAGGTAGCTTTCCAGGATATCATCGAACAAGGCCACAGGGTAAACGGGATAACTGCTCCAGTCACCGGCAGCCCCCCGGATCATGGCGGGACCGGTTCCGAAAAAAACACGGTCGGAAAACCGCCCTTCGGGATAGACCACCTCTTTGTTATACACCAATACCTGTCCGAACTTCCTGAGCTTTTGCAAAAAGTAGAAATCCTCACCGCTAAGTTTCGGGGTCATCCCGCCGATCGCCCGGTAGGCCCACACAGGTAAGGCCATGGCCGACCCCAGCGCGGTAAAGGCATAGGGCGACCCGATGCGGTGCAGGTTGAGAAAGTAATGGCGCATATAGATCTCGTACCGCAGCATCGCCCTGTTGGCTGCCGGGTCGCTGCCTATGGGGTGATAATAGGGCAACGCCAGCGCCACAGTGCACGGATTCTTACTAAAATTACGGGCAACCGACCCCAGAAAATCCGCCGAAAACACCGAATCGGCATCGAGACTTACCATAAGCTCATCAGGTCCGGCCATCGCGTTGACCAGGTCCATCACCGCTTTGCGCGCAAAACCCACGCCATGCCGCTTCCCCGTCCAGCCATGCCCCTGCGACGAACGGTCAATGATATGGGTTTCACAACCATCCCATTTGCTTAACAGGTCCAGACATGCCCGGTTATTCAAACATGCCTTGCGCTTCACGGGATCCAGCCACCATGAATCAGGTTGGTTTACACAAACAAATAACCTGAATTTTCGGTAGGTCTGGGCCGACAGGCAATCAAGCAGGCGCGGCAACAGTTCTGGCTCATCCATCACCGGAAGAGCCAGGTTAATGAAGGGTAATGGCGAATTTTTCTCCTGACTACCTGTCAATATTGAGTTTTTGGAACAATGCGTCATCCTGTACTACCTCTATGGCTTTCAACACCTCCTCGTCGTACTGATTGATCACGGCATACAATTCATTCAGATCCCAGAGTTTCTGCGCCACAATGCCCTTGATCTGCGATTTGATAAGTTTCTCCGACAGGCCATAACCGTTGTCATCCTTCTTCACCCCCTCTTTGACGGCATAGGCGAAAAAGGTCTCCATAAAGGGATCATCCACCACGAAACCCTTGTCAAAGGTGGCAAAGTCGGGGTAGGCGGCTTGCAGGCTTTTCCTGTTTTTATCCATATAATCTCCTACAAAGGAGTTGATGACATTCTTCCGGCGTAGTTCAAGGTAATAGTCTGAAATGGGCACCGAATCCCAGGGGATGAAGACCTCGGGCATAATGCCTCCGCCGCCATAAACGACGCGCTTTTTCGAGGTGTAAAATTTAAGTGAATCGGGAAATTTGATACTGTCGGGATGTATCAGCTCACCATGCTTGTAACGGTTGCTGAAATCCTGGTAGTACTTGTCAACCCCCTCCGCATACGACTTTTGGATACATTTTCCCGAAGGATTGTAATACCTGGCGGTGGTCAGACGGATCAGCGAACTGTCGGGCAGCAGGAAAGGCCTTTGCACCAGCCCCTTTCCGAACGACCTGCGACCCACAATGATCCCGCGGTCCCAGTCCTGTATGGCCCCCGACACGATCTCACTGGCCGAGGCGGAATTTTCATTGATCATTACCACCAGCTTGCCGGTTTCAAAAAGGCCCCTGGCGGATGAGTAATAATCTTCCCGCGGACTGTGGACTCCCTTGGTATAGACGATGATCTTGTTTGCCGACAGGAACTCATCGGAAAGATCAATAGCCGTTCCCATATAGCCTCCCGAATTATTGCGCAGGTCAAGAATCATACTGGTCATCCCCAGCGACTTAAGTTTGATGGTGGCATCGGTAAACTCCTGCATGGAAGTCTGGGCAAACTTGTTCAGGTTGATGTAACCAATCCCCGGCTTGATCATGTAAGCCGCATCAATACTGTTGATGGGAATCTTATCGCGGGTGATGGTGAAATCCATCAGATCCTTTTTCCCGCTCCTCAATATGGATACCATGACCCTGGTGCCGCGTTTTCCGCGAAGATGATCCAGCACAAACTGGTTGGTGATCTTCTTTCCGACCACCAGTTCATGTTCGATTTTGATGATCTTGTCGCCCGACATGATCCCCAGCCGTTCCGACGGTCCACCCGGGATGGAATGAACCACCGCAATGGTATCCTTAAGGATCTCGAACTGAACCCCGATCCCATCGAAGTTGCCCTCCAGCGGCTCATTTGCCTTCTGGACATCTTTCTTTGATATATACATGCTGTGCGGATCCAACTCCTTGAGGGTCTCGACAATTGCCTTCTCCACCAGTCTGGCTTCGTTGGTAGTGTCAACATAGGCCATCCGGATCATCTGCATGGCGGCATTGTACTTTTGCACCCCTGCTTTCGGATCCTGATTCTGCGACCTGGAGATCACAGGTAATAAAAACAGGAGAGCCGTGAAAAGGGCCAATCCAAACCTGTTCAAAAATGAAAAATATTTTATATTCATCGTGAATAGCTTATTAAACAATGGTTTTGAGCGATCAAAGGTACTTTTATTTTGCGTTCGGATGGCCGGATATTCCATTTTTAACTAATTTTAACGAGAATTTAACACCTTGGCCGACGCAGAAAAAATAAGGTTTTACCGAAGCCTGTTCTATCCCGCCCTTTTCGTGGTGATATTATGGATTATCAGAGGTATCGATATGATTTTCGACCTCGGACTCAATAACTATGGCCTCTACCCGCTTGAGAAAAAAGGACTTATCGGCATCCTCACATGCCCCTTCCTCCATGCCAACCTGGCCCATCTCTTCGCCAACTCGCTGCCCCTGCTGATCCTGGGCTCCTTCCTCTTTTACTTCTATAAAGATATCGCCTGGATGATCCTTTGCCTGATCTACCTGACCACCGGAATCTGGGTGTGGGCCTTTGCCCGCGGCGGTGCAGCCCATATCGGAGCCAGCGGGATCATCTATGGACTGGCGGCCTTCCTCTTTTTCAGCGGCATCATCAGGAAGGAAAAAGCGCTGATGGTCATTACCCTGCTGGTGGCCTTCCTCTACGGAGGGTTGATCTGGGGTGTTTTCCCGCAGCTTTTCCCCAACCAGCCCATCTCCTGGGAGTCGCACCTGATGGGCTTTATCGCCGGACTGGTACTTGCGGTCTATTACCGGAACCAGGGGCCACAGCGCACATCGTGGGACTGGGGCGACGAAGACGACGACGACGGCCTATGGGCCGAGCCTCAGGTAGATGACCATCCTGCGGAAGAGTGAGTCATTCACCCCCTCCACTTTTTTCAGCTCATCAAGGCTCCTGAATGCCTTGTTCTTCTGCCTGTAAATCATGATATTTTTCGTTATCGCAAAGGGAAAATAGGGATGACGCAGCAAATCCTTAAAGGTCACGGCATTCAGATCCAAGGGATGTACCGAATCGGGGGAGACCTGGAGATTCTCCTCAATGGAAAAATAGCGGGTCGAGTCCATCCCGAAAACCTCCAGCAGCTGCCGCTTGTCATAAAACCCGCGAAGCCTGCCCCTGTAGGCGACAATCCTCCTCGCAAAGGCCGGGCCGATCCCCCTGAGCTGCTGCAGGGTAAAGGTGTCGGCAACGTTCAGGTCGACCAGCAGGATGGGCTTCTGGTATTTTGCCGGCTGCGTTGCCGAATCATGATGATAACCGACGAAATTTTTCCGGAAGTTCCGGTAACGGTTTACCCTGGCCATGCTGTCGGAATCGGCTGCGCGCTTCCATTCCCTTTCAAATGCGTCAACCTCTGCTGTAAAGGGTCTGAAATCGGGCGCCGGCTGCAGGGTTTCAGCGGGTATCAGCGCCTGGAAGACGATCAATCCAAGCAATAACAGGCTTAATACCAGGATACCGCGTTGTTCCGCCTTGTTGTAGGTCAGGTAGTTGGCGAGCCATTGGGTTATTTTGTTTGCTGTTTTCATGGGGATGATGTGATGATGTGATGATGTGATGATGTGCTGATGTGCTGATGGGATGATGTGCTGATGGGATGATGGGATGATGGGATGATGGGATGATGTGCTGATGGGATGATGGGATGATGGGATGATGGGATGATGGGATGATGGGTCAGTCGGGCTGGGACACGGAGATTAGTGAGGCGGGCCGGAGAGGAGGGCGGCGCCGATACGGCAGTCGAGACAGCGCCTGCGGTCGCAGTAGAAGCGTTTGAGATGTAGCAGTGCCTGGGTTTGCAGGGCATGATGGGTTGGCAAACCCAGTCCGGCCCACCGGCCGATATCGGCATTGAATTCACCTTCGGTCTGCTCCAGGAAACTCATTGCCCGTTCGCGGATAAGCGGGTCCTCTTTCTCCATCCCATAATAAAAAAGGAAAGGCACAATACCATTGATAACCAATAGATTGACACTATCACGGCCGATGTTTTTCTTGCGGAAGGCTGTGGATTTGTCAAACATGTAATGCGTGTCCCAGTAAGGTGAAGCACATGTGCTCAGCGACCTGATGATATCGGCATAGGATCCGTTTTCGAGCAGGTTGAAAAAACCGGCATGACTCCCTGCAATAAAATGGGCCCACTGGCTGATCCTGAGTGTCGGGAAGTTGACAGGACGCAGCCGGAGAAACTTCCAGGTCGCCTGCGGAACAGGCCGTAACCTGTATTTCTCCTTCAAAAAGCGGTATTCGTGCAACATCGACCTGGGATAGTCGTCAGACAGGTCGCGGTTCAACAGACCCGACTGCCCGAAAAACAGGGCCTCCAGCTGAAAGGGCTGATCCAGATGCCTCCTGATGATCTTCAGGGGCAGCGATTTGGCCAGCAACTCAAAGGGCAGGCTGTTTATCTTAAACCCGAAGGAGGAGGCCAGGTGCTGGTAAAAAGCCTCCTCCCAGTCATTCCTGCAAATCTCCCAGAGCTGCCTGATATTAAACGCCTTGTAAACAAGTCGTTCCACCGCCAGCGCCGGAGCCCAGAGGTTGAAGCCATGATCGCTGATTGTAAGGAGCTGGTTATAACAGGGAATCCACTGATGATTTGCCATCATCCCCTGGTAGCGATCATAAACCGTTTCAGGAAACCTGTCGCGCATCACCAGGGTCTGAAAAGGCACGCCGTTACCGTCACAGACAGGCACATCGGCCTCATAAACGGCGTGAAGAATCGGGTTGTCGTATGCCCGGTCGTGCTGGTGACCGTGCCTGAACCAGTCGGAAGAACGCAGGTGGATTTCAACATTTCCGGCCCAGGTGGTATCGCCGATACGCAACCTTGCATTGAAAAAATCGGGGCCGCCGTCGCTGTTCTGCTCTCCCGGATGCAGAATGGTTAACGGATCGCCCGACTCGGTAAACAGTTCCCGGTGAAGCAGCCTGTACTTCCACAAGTAAGATAAAAATACTTCATTCATGACGTCAGGTTTTAAACAGAGATGTTTTTTCCTGTTAATCGCCTAAAAGGGAAAAGGTAATGTGCATTGTTGAAAAAAAGTAAAATAAATATTTATCTTTGCATGAATTAAAACAGGAGTCAGCGCAATGAAAGATGTCGCCACACTGGTTTCCGGGATTGATTATAAAATAAGGAAACTGATTGAGCATCACGACTCGCTTCGTTCTGATAACAGCCGTTTCATCAGCGAAATCAGTGAGCTTAAGCAGGAAAACAATGATCAGAAGAGAAAAATCAAACAACTGGAAGAAAACATTAAAATACTTAAACTAGCTAAAACACTGGAAAACAAAGAAGGAAACGTAGAAGCAAAATTGAAAATCAATGAACTTGTACGGGAAATCGATAAATGTATCGGGCTTTTAAATTCTTAGGAAAAGATTCAGAAACAGGCCAATGGACGAACTTTCCATATCGTTACCCATCGCCGAGCGTTCATACCGCTTGGCGATTGACAAAGAACACGAGGAACTCTTTCGCAAAGCTGCCAAACTGATCGACAAAAGGATCAGGGACTATTCGACCAGCTATGCCTATAAAGATAAACAAGACCTCCTGGCCATGGTAGCGCTTGAATATGCAACAGGTTATCTGAAAAATGACCGCCTGCTGTCGGAAAATGAAAAACAATGGCATACCAAGCTTGTGTCGATTGACCAGGCCCTTGATGAACAGCTTGCCGCGAAAAAGCCTTAAATGTTCTTTGAAAATATCTGAAAACACACCCGCGCCTCTTCAGACAGTTTGTAAACCTAACATTACAAATATCAGGTTATGACTCAGAAGTTCGTAGGACAGGCCTCACTCATGCTTCGGCAGGAGAACCGGATTCAACCCGGACAGTGGACGTTCGAAAGACAAGGCATGCCTATTCGTGTCGTATGAGGGTTATCAATACCTTACTGATTGGCGTGGGTTTTTTCTTTTTTTTCTGACGTTCCTTCACTATTAATAACCATATGCGCGTTCACAAACCACGGTGAACCTGCCAAAAACAACTACCCAATGGGAGGAATTCTGCTATATATCATCATCGGGGTGACCGGAGCCATCCTCGGCGGTGTCATTACAGGGACAATACTGAACCGGGCCCTGGAACGCAAACGCGACGTACTGCTCAAAGAAGCCATGGACAAAGCCGAAGTGGTCAAGAAGGAAAAGATCCTTCAGGCCAAGGAAAAGTTCCTGCAGCTCAAAGGAGAACATGAAAAGTTCATCCACGAAAAAAATGAAGAGGTTGCCCGCAACGAAAACAGGCTGAAACAAAAAGAGGGGACGCTCAACCTGAAAGTCGATGAATTTGCCAAGAAACAAAAGGAGATTGCGACCATCAAACAAACCCTGGCGCAACAGATGGAACTCATCACCAAAAAGCAGACCGACCTCGATAAGGCCATGAAGATCCAGGTTGATAAGCTGGAGGCCATCTCAAACCTTTCGGCCGTGGAAGCCAAGTCGCAGCTCATCGAAACCCTCAAGGAGGAGGCTAAAAGCGAGGCCATCGTCCACATGAAGGATATCATCGACGAGGCAAAGCTGACTGCCAACACCGAAGCCAAGAAGATCATCATTGAAACCATACAGCGTACCGCCTCGGAACACGCCATTGAAAACACAGTTTCGGTATTCAATATAGAGAGTGAAGAGATCAAAGGCAGGATCATCGGCCGCGAAGGCAGGAATATCCGCACCCTCGAGTCGCTCACCGGTGTTGAGATCATCATTGACGACTCTCCCGATGCCATCATCCTTTCGGGATTTGACCCGGTACGGCGCGAAATCGCCCGCCTGTCGCTCCATAAACTGGTCACCGACGGCAGGATCCACCCGGCGCGCATCGAAGAGGTGGTTGCCAAAACCAAAAAACAGATCGAACAGGAGATCATCGAAACAGGAAAACGCATCAGCATCGACCTGGGTATCCATAATATGCACCACGAACTGGTACGTATGATCGGGAAGATGAAATACCGCTCCTCTTACGGACAAAACCTGCTGCAACACAGTATCGAAGTTTCCAAACTGTGCGCCACCATGGCTGCCGAACTGGGGCTGAACCCCAAAATGGCCAAACGGGCCGGACTGCTGCACGACATTGGCAAGGTTCCCGATACGGAACCCGAATTACCACATGCAGTGCTGGGGATGAAGATGGCCGAAAAATTCAAGGAAAAACCGGAGATCATCAACGCCATCGGCGCCCATCACGACGAAATCGAGATGAACAACCTTATCTCCCCCATCGTCCAGGTTTGCGATGCCATCTCAGGGGCACGCCCGGGAGCCCGCCGCGAAGTGGTCGAAGCCTATATCGAACGGCTGAAACACCTCGAAGAACTGGCCCTCAGCTATCCCGGCGTTGTGAAAACCTATGCCATCCAGGCCGGCCGCGAACTGCGCGTGATTGTCGGCGCCGATAAGGTAACCGATGTCGAAGCCAACCAGATATCTTTCGACCTGTCGAAAAAGATCCAGAGCGAGATGACCTACCCGGGTCAGATCAAGATCACCGTCATCAGGGAAACCAGGGCTGTAAGCTACGCCAAATAACCCTGAAATCGGCTGCATTGTCGATAACCCCGGGCCGCCAAACGACCCGGGGTTATTCTTTTCCGGCAACTCACTTCCGGCATCTTATTTTTTTTGCAATTGCACCTTTTAAAACTTATATTTGTATGAGAATACCAGCGCTGGTTAAATTCTGCCTGGCATTTGCCATCCCGGCCATCCATCCGTGATCCGGCAAGTTTTGATAAGTCCGTCATAATATGTTTTCTTCCAAAAGACCGATTATGAAAAAGATGTATCTGTTTCTATTTTTCGCCCTTGTCTCCCCTTACACTTTCTCACAATGGAACTGGCAAAACCCCACCCCACAGGGAAACACCCTGAACTGCATTAAATTTGTCGATGCAAATACCACTTTTGTGGTCGGCAATTGCGGCACCATCATGAAAACCGCCAATGGGGGCGCCGACTGGGTGATCCAGCGACCGGGAACCACAGCCGACCTGTTTTCTCTCTTTTTTACCGACCTTAAAACCGGCTATGTCACCGGGGCAGCCGGAGTGGCTCTAAAAACAGTTAACGGCGGCCTCAACTGGACCCTGCTTCATACAGGGAGCCAGCGAAACCTCTATTCCGTTTTTTTCACCGACTCGGTAACGGGTTATGTTGCAGGGGAATACGGAGAACTTTTAAAGACCACCAACGGCGGGGCAACCTGGACCCGTCAATATTATGCCGGCGTTCCTTCCGATTTGAAATCGATATGGTTTACCAATAAACAAACTGGTTACATTGCCTGCTTTGATGGTACCATATTACAAACCACAACCGGAGGCACCAATGGCTGGACCACCCTGGCCACCGGGAACACGAATCCCCTGCTGTCGCTCTGTTTCTGCAACCGGGATACCGGCTTTGTCGTAGGTTACAGCGGCACCCTGTTAAAAACGACCGACAGGGGCAGTACCTGGAAGAATTTATCAGGTGCCACCTCGAATGACCTGCTTTCGGTAAGTTTTGCCAATGCCGATACCGGGTATGCCGTTGGTGGTGATTCATTCAACTGCGTTATCCTGAAAACCACAGATGGCGGTGCAAACTGGTCGGCCGGGATATCCGACACCATCGGGTTTCTCAACTCAGTAGCCTTCAACGGTTCCAATACCGCAGTTGCAGCTGGCACGAACGGTACGCTCATCAAAACCGGCGCCGGGGGGACCGGATGGACGAATCAATCAACCTGTACTACAACGACATGGATTAAAGGTATCAGTTTTCCTGCTGAAAAAACAGGTTATGCCGTCGGGGATGACGGTACTGTTCTGAAAACGATCAATGGTGGAAAAAACTGGATCATCATCAACCAGAAGAAAAATTTCACCTCCACGGCCATTTGTTTCACTGATGTGAATACCGGCTATGTTGCCGGCTCCTGGGGCAGGATTGCAAAGACTACGAATGGCGGCGTCGACTGGATTGCATTGAATTCGGGAACCTCAGCCTGGCTGAATTCAGTTTGTTTTCCGAATGAGTTTACCGGTTATGCTGTCGGGAGTAAGGGCAATATTTTAAAAACCACCGATGGCGGCGCTACCTGGAACCTGCATACTACCGACACCCTTTTCACTTACACTTCGGTCAGTTTCTCTGGTGACAAAACGGGTTATGCAGTTGGTTTATACAATGTCGTTATGAAAACCACCGATGGAGGACTGCACTGGGTCGAAAAATCCTTTCCAGGGGGTGTCGTCGACCTCTGTTCCGTATTTGCCGTCAGCGCCGACACCTGCTGGATTGCAGGCGATAACAGAACACTCATGAAAACCACCGATGGCGGCACAACATGGGTTTCCCAGAATACCGGTAACCTGGACTCCTACCTGTCGCTCTTTTTTACTGATGCGTCAACCGGTTACGCCACCGGAAAGAACGGCCTTATCAGGAGGACCACCAACGGGGGCGCACAGTGGGTTACCGAGGATTCGCCAACATGCAACGATCTCTATGCGGTATGCTTTACCAGCGTAGAAACGGGGTATGCTGCGGGAAGCAATGGAGCCATCCTCAATACAACCACGGGGGGAATGCCCCCCGCCACCCTGGCGGTAACGCCTCCCGACCGCGCAATCCCGGCAACGGCAGGCTCTGCTGTCTTCTTCGTATCCTCCAACACCTTATGGTCGGCCTCCTCCAATGTCTCATGGTGCTCTGTTACCCAGGGAGGTTCGTTCAACGATACCATCGTGGCATCCTGCTCCGAAAACCTGACCTCCGCACCCAGGGTTGCAACGATCACTGTTCGCGCCGGTGGTACAGATTCAGTAATGGTAACAGTTACCCAGGCAAAGTCAAACCTGGGGATCGGAATCCTCAGCAACGATGGTATTCAGATTTGGCCAAACCCGGGCAAGGGACTCTTCACCATCCGCATCCCTGAATGTTTCCGCGGAGAAACGGAGATATCTGTCCACGACCTGAACGGGAACTGCCTGTTCAGGAAGACTTTCGGGTTATCAGAGAATATCGTCCTCGATCTTTCTACAGTAGTCCCGGGGGTTTATCCCCTGATCCTGAAATCCAAAAACCTGGCGGTGGTAAGGAAACTTGTCATTATCCGGTAGTTTCCATGAACCAACCGAATTGGCCCGGCCTCCGGGATAGAAGCCTCCATGATAAATCACTGTGATACAAGCTCCGGGAAGCCCTTCTTCTGAAAGATTTCCAGTCGCTTCTTGCTATGGTAATGTTTTACTCGTAATTTTGTTGCCGGTAAAACTATACCTGTGACCGGACCAGAATTCAGCGATCCTCATATAAAAATGAAACTCCAGGATTAATCAAAACTTTATGAAACTATGGAATCAGCGCCAAAAATAACATTCCGTTCCGTCGATGAATATGTCTCCTCCTTTCCTGAACCGATTGCAAGTCTGCTCCAGGACTTAAGGATGCTGATCAAAACTTCTGCTCCCGGGGCGCAGGAGGTGATCAGCTACAACATGCCTGCATTCAGGTTCCACGGGATACTGCTCTATTTTGCAGGCCACAAGGCTCATATCGGGTTTTATCCTGGAAATGCTGCGTTAATTGAACGCCTGAGTGACAAACTTGCTGGCTACCAAAAATCGAAGGGCACCATTCAGTTCCGGCTTGACAAGCCCCTGCCCCGCGAACTGATCAGGGAAATCGTCGCCATCAGGGTCAATGAAAACCTCGAGAAGGCCGCGGCCAAAGCTAACAGAATAAAGCGGCAACAAATTCCACAAGGGTTGGAAAATGAGATAAAGGCAACCTGACAACGATGAAAAAACTCCTTTGGCCGGCGGCAGCTATCATCATGGTGTTATTCATCGCGCTGATGTACTTATTGAACGACAGAGTCAACGGGAACACCAGGATCTACCTTTACCAGGATGCATCATTAATTCCCGCTAACAAGGCTGGCGTGCTGCTGGGAACCTCAAAATACATCCGCAGGGGCGTTATCAACGAGTTCTGGCAACACAGGATCGATGCCGCTGTGATCCTCTACCATTCGGGGAAGATCCGTTACCTGATTATCAGCGGGGATAACAGTACTGCCTACTACAATGAACCCTTTGCCATGAAAAAGGAGCTGGTCAGGTGCGGGGTTCCCGATTCGGCCATCTATCTCGATTATGCCGGTTTTTGCACCTTCGATTCCATGATCAGGGCCTATAAGGTGTTCGGTCAGAGCAGCTTTACAGTTATTTCACAGGAGTTTCACAACCAACGGGCCGTATTCATCGCCCGTCATTACGGCATCGGAGCCATCGGTTTTAATGCTAAAGGGGTACCGGCCTGGTATGGGTTCAGGACAAACCTGCGGGAAAAATTCGCCAGGGTGAAGATGTTCATTGATCTTTGGATGGAAAAACAACCTAAATTTTTAGGGGAAAAGGTCAGAATATAACCTCCACCATCTCCTTTGCCAGCACCTCCTCCCCTGCCGGGCCCAGGCTGCGGAGCAGGACTAAATAGCGACCAGGCGTATCAGGGGCAAAAAAGGTAATGTTGGCAACACCTTCGTCGTTCACCGGCACATCAGGGTTCCAGTAAACTGTGTTGCGGGAATCGGGAATATTCGGAGGTCCCTGCATCCGGGAAATACCGGGAAAAGACGGTTCGGTAAAGCTGTAATTGACAAAGGTCCCCGAGGATGGCAGGTTGATCCCTGCAAAGTCGTTCTTCTTCGACACAAAGGTGACGATCCCCCCGAAGGTGGCATTCCCCTTGATATAGACTGAATTCACGAATTCAATCCTTTCGATCTCGTGAGGCGACATCGCCAGCACCTTATCCACATCGTTCACCGCTACCCAGTCGACCAGCACCAGGGGTTCATAGATCGACATCTCACCCTGGCTGAGGTAAAACCTGAATTGCTTCCTCCCCCTGATCCTTCTCACCTTGAGCATCAGCTGCAGCTCAGAGAAGTAGTCTTCGAGGGTGGGCAGTTCAATATACTTATCCATGACCAGCACCTCCGATGGCTCTCCATAAAAAGAGACCCCGGGTTCTTCGGCCACCGGCCGGCTGGCCATGGTATCTTTGCCGAAAACAGCGCTAATCCTGGCGTTAACCGACAGGTTATAAGCCGTCTTCAGTTCCTGCCTGTTCAGGCTGAATACCGGGGAGAGCAGGCTGACAGACTTTGTACAAAAATCGTTATCGATAAAGATCTCCGGCTTGATCTCCGGTATATCGTCGGCACAAAGAAAGATATCCCTGTTCCCGGTATGATCCGGCAGGGCAAAGAAGAACCTGCCTGTCGAATCAGTATGGACAACCATGATGTCCTTGTCGCCGATGATGGAGAGGTTTACCTTTGCAAGGGCAACCGGCTGGCCGGTCTCCCTGCCGGTCAGGTGTCCGGAGATGGACACACCGCGGGTTTCGGGAAAGAACTGGACGCTTTTTGCAGGCTCTGCCTCCTTCCTGGCGGGTATTGACACTTTTCCGCAGGTGAATTCAGGAATCACCGACAGGCATAACTTTACAGGCTGCAACGGATCAGATTTCCGCTGCACCTCCAGGTGAATTTCCTGCCGCGGGGTAACGATACTCTGACCGGCAACCTTCAGCCCCGCCGATTTCGGAGGAACAACCTGCTCCCTCCCGGCAAAATTAACGGTATCCGTCACAACAGCCCCCTGCAACACCTCTGTTTTAAAGGGATTGACAATTTTCAGCAGGATGTATTTATAATCGCATGCAGGGTTGTTTCGCATAATACGGGTATAGAACCTGAGGTAATAGATACCCGAAAGGGCCTCTTCCGGAATAGGGCAAGATCCGCCAGCCGAAAAGTGGTGCAGGTTGTATTTCCTCGTCGCGATCTTTTTCCCGTCGGGGGTGATCAGTTCACAGTACAGGGTCCGGCTGATCTCTTCCGCAAACCGATCCTTAACATTAAACACCAGGGCGGAGAACAGGATATTTTCGCCGGCAACGTAAAGGTTGCGGTCGGTACACGCTTCCACCCGCTCCACGGCTGCCACGGCCGGGAGCTCCTGCGACATCAGCCCCGGTCCGAACGAATTCAGCAACATCAGCAGCAGAAAAAAGGGTCCGATCGTCAGTTTCATATTAATAGGGCCAGAAATCAGGTTTTTGGGTCAGGCCTCCCGCCTTGCGGCAGTCGACACAGTAAACATCCAGGATTCGCAAACCTACGGGAGGAAAATAATAGTAGATAGGATATTCGTATTTAAAAAACTCCTTCCATCCGAACCTGCCCAGTTGTGATTCACCGCAACCGTCGGGGAAATCCAGCGGCAGCCCCGGGATGTTTTTGTAAAAATACCTCCGGGTGACCTCCGAAACGGCATAAAAATAACCCAGAACCTCCTTCTCCGGATGGGTCACATTGATCAAATTACCTTTGATGGCCAACGGTTGTTGTTCATAAAGCCCTCCCGGGTTATTGCTGTTGATACGCATCTGTTCCCAGTAATTGTAAGCCTTTTCGCTAAGGGCCAGCTGCCTGACCAGCATACTGTAACCGATGCCCATGCGCGAAGTATGTCCGTCGACGGTATGCAACGGGAATTGCCTATAGATGTTTTGCGAGAGGCTCTTGGTTGAAACTGTGAAAACATTCTTCACAAGCCCGGTATACCAGCAAATTTTATTGGTTGAATCTGGAGGTTTGACCTGGTGGAATGTGCCATCGTAATAATATTCGACAGCGTGGGCGGCATGGTACTCCCAGGTTTCGGTAATCTCCCATTTATAATACCGGCTGTAGTCGCCAACTGCCACGAGGTCGACATAAAACTGCATCCCGATGGAGGTGACGCCCGGTGTCGAGGAGGGAACCTCTTTAATATGATAATAGACCGAATCAAGGTTGGGTCCCCTGTTCAGCATCTCGAACCCCGACTGAAGCAGATCCCCCTCCGGTGTGATTACTTTCACCTGAAAGGATGTCCCTGGAACAAGGTCATTCCGGAACATCCAGGCTTTATACTGCCCCTGGTCATAGGCAAAGGTCGGGAAGACCTTTCCCTGATCGTTCACAATGGTAACCTGGCAGCCCTCCACGGGAATGAAATCCGGGGCTCCGATCGGCGAAGACAGCGAAACTTCAATTGTTTGCCACCCCTCTGTATCGGTAATCCTCCCCGAAACCACATATTTTTTCAGGGCATCGCTGTTGATGACAGGGTCGTACGACTTGATACAGGCAAACAACAGCAACATACTGAAGACAAACACGCTATTTTTAATCCGCTGCATAATTCCCGAGCTTAAACAACCAGGTGATGGTAAAAACAGGTACCCCGATAACCGTGTATTGGTAACTTTTGATCTTCCCATCCACCAGTTTAAAATAGACCGAGTAGGGATTTTCTCTTCCGGTTGCATTGTAAAGATTGAATATAAATGAATTATGAATGAATTTTTTCTTTTTGAGATTCCCCTCCAGGGTCAGCGAAAGGTCAAGCCTGAAATAGTCGGGAATACGGTACTCGTTGCGGCTTGAATAATCAACATAGGGGATGGAGTTGATATAGTAGACGGATACAGGGTAGGTCACCGGCCTGCCCTTCTGGTAGGTAAGTACGCCTGAGGCGGTGAACCTGCGGGTGAAATGGTACATGACCACCGTGTTCAGCACGTGCGGGATGTCGTAATTGGCAGGGTAGGCCTGCCCGTTGTTGATCCGTTCCCACGGCTGGCTGCCCTCCACCCTGACGATCGAGCGGGAGAAGGTATACGACAGCCATCCTTCCAACCTTCTGCCGCTGCGCCGCAACAGAAATTCAAGCCCATAGGCATCCTGTTTTCCGGGCAGCAGGGTAGTCTCTACCAGCGGGTTGGCCAGGAAGTTGGCCCCATCAACAAATTCAGGGTATTTGACCGTACGTTTGTAGTAAACCTCAAGCGAAGTTTCCCACCCCTGCTTCGCGAAGGAGCGGAATACACCGGCCGAAAACTGGTCGCTGCGGGCCGGCTTGATATAATAATCAGCCAGCTTCCACTGCGTATTGGGCGACAGGGCAATGGTATTGTTCAGCACGAAAAGGTTCTGATGCATCCTGGCATAGGCGATCTTTACAGTTCCGGCCGGATCGGTGCGCATGATCACCGAACACCTCAGGTCGGGTTCGAAGTACCACCGGATAGCCTGGCCACTGCCATAATGAAGCGTATCGCTGATATAGCGCGGGTCTTTGGGAGCATCGGCATTATAGGTATAAACCGTCCGGGCTCCAAGCGGGTTGAAGAGCGTAAAGCGCAACCCGGCCGAGAGGTTCAGCCAGGGAAGCAGATCGTGTGAATCGCTTACGAAAAGCGCGCTCTCCACACCCTGTTCGGTGCCCAGTATCACAGGCACCCTTACCGACTTCGGGCCGTAAGGCGACACCGTTCCCCGGTCGATCCGGTAAAAGGTGATGCCGGCTCCGTATTGCAAGGTGTTCTTCTGGGATATCTCCCTGGTAAAGTCGGCATTCAGCCTGTAATCGCCAATCTGGTAGGAGTGTTTGTAGGCAGTCGCAGGCTCCTGCTGATCCATGGTGCTGAAAGCATAGAGGGAGCCGGTGGCCGAAAAATTGCCGCTCAGCGAGGCGCTGAAATGGTGACTAACGTTGACCGAGGCGCCGTTATTGGCATAATAATAGGAGCTCAGGTCGGAGAGTTTGAAATCATCCTGGCTGTGGTAAACGAAGAGGGAGAGCTGGCTTTTATGGAAGTCATAATTCCAGGAGGCGGTAAGATCGTTGAACCCTGCCTTGCTGTTATGGATCGTCTTGTCGTCAATCTGGCGCAGAATCCAGTCGGAATAGAGATAACGGCCGCTGACCAGGAAGGAACTGGTATCCTTTTTCAGCGGTCCCTCCACGGAGAAATTGGCGGCCACCGGACTGATCCCGCCGTGGGCGGTGAAATGCTTCCGGTTGCCCTGCCTGCCGATGATGTTGAAGACAGAACTGAGTTGTCCGCCATACTGCGCTGGAATATATCCCTTGTAGATCGAGAAATCCTTCACGATATCGGCGTTGAATGAAGGAAAGAAGCCAAAAAGATGGGAAGTATTGTAGATGGGGATCCTGTTGATATAAAAGGCATTCTGGTCGTAATTCCCGCCGCGGACATTCAGCCCTGCCGAGCCCTCGCCTACGGTGACAATGCCCGGCATCATCTCCGACACCTTCAGGATGTCGCGTTCGCCCATCATCATCGGGATCTCCTTGATGGCCTTGGCGGAGATCTTCTCCAGCCCAGGGGCCTTGAAACGGAAATTCATCTGCTGGTTGCCCATCACCACCACCTCCTTCATCTGGATGGCAAGTTTCTTCAACTCAACCTTGAACTCACCGTCGGAACAGACCTCCAGGAAATATTTCTTAGTCTCCATCCCCATAAAGGCAAAAACGGCGGTATAGTTGCCCGGTTTCAGCATGAGGCTTAAAAATCCGTTCTGATCGGTGACAGCGCCGGCATGGTTTTCCTTCACATACATCGTTGCGCCGATCAGCGCCTCGCCCGATTCCAGTTCGGTGATCCGCCCGCGGATGGCGACACGGGCATCACTGCCGGCAAGCCCCTTCTTCCCCACCTTCAGGGTCTTCATCACATCGGCCTTCCTGCCTGTCAGGTAGCGTTCGGCGCTACGGGTCAGCGCCACCGATGCCACCCCTGCGCTGTCGGGCCGTGGCTGCTGAGTTTCATATTCAGGCAACCCGGCAGGAAGTATCTCGCCTGGCATCACAAGCAGGTTGTTGTTCCAAACAGAGACCCTCAGGGAGGTGCCTTCCAGCGCTTTTTCAACGGCCGACACCACGGAGATCTTTTCGGCATCCATCGTCACCCTTACATCACTGACCCACGCTTCCTGGTAATAGACCGTAACCCCCGATTTCAGGTATACCGAATCACAAAAGGAGGTAAAGGAAATTTCGCGGACATGAAATGTAACCATCGTGCCGGGACCTTTGTCAGGAGCGGAATGGCCCAGCAGGAGCAGGTGTATGAGCAGGAGCAGTTTCATCAGCTATTTCAGGTTTCCGATAAAAGTGATCAAATCCGCCAGGACCTGGTCGCCGGCTTTATGCAACCTGACCTTGTTCCGGTGCAGGTAACCCTTGATCTCCTGCCTGTGGCTGCGTTCGAAAAGCCCGACAAACCCGTGACGGTTCCGGAAGGGTTTTAGTTGTCCGTTTATGAGCACATAGGAATCCTTGATGGCAGCTGTAAAGGTAAAATCGGAAGAACCCACCGCAGCCACCATGTCAAGGTTTTTCCGCCAGTAAAAGAGTATCCTGAAGCGACCGCTGCCCAGCACCTGGAAAAAGCGCGGGCTCTGTTCCGGGCTGAGATATTCAAACTGCCTCGTCCCCAGGCTGAAACCCTCCAGCCAGGCTTTCGACACCTCGATGATGTTAAGGGCGCCTGTTTCGTCCCTGTATTTGAGCAGCAGTTGCTGGTTGAGGATATCAAAATTAAGAAGGAGGTTGTGATAACAGGTTCCCTTGATGGCGACACTCCCTGCTGCGAAATCATCCGACAACAGGTACTGGTTCCCGTGGGTCCCGGGAGGAAGGAAGTAGTTGTATTTCTTTCCGTTATAGAGAATCTGATCCAGGCCATACACCCGGTCGGCCGCCTTTGCCGCATCCTGAGGGAAGAGGCTGCCCGGGAACAGGAAAAGAATAGCGGTTAAAATTGAAAAGATTAAAACTTTCATCCATAGATTGTCAGATGTCCGAAACTTCAGCATATAAAGGTAGTGGTTTATAAGGTACAGGTTCCAATTTTTGTTTTGTTTTTGCCTTTTCCAGTCCGAATTGGTCTAGTGCAAATCCGACGCAACCCTGACACAACCCCGACGCAACCCAGACGCAACCCCGACGCAACCCCGACGCAACCCCGACGCAACCGCAATGCAACCGCAATGCAACAACGATGGGAGGACATTGCATGCGTGTAGCCATCGCCATGGGAGACTGACGGAGCGCTGACGGTAAGCTGACGGAGCACTGACGGTAAGTTAACAGAGCGCCCATGGTAAAACATTGGGGATAAGGATGGATTTAACGGGGAATCGACGGAAGCCTGAAGCCAAAACAATGGGAAAAATGATCGGTTTAACGGGGAATCGACGGAAGCCCGAAGCCAAAACTATGGGAAAAAAGATGGATTTAACGGGGAATCGACGGAAGTCCGAAGCCAAAACAATGGGAAAATGATCGATTTAACGGAGAATTTACGGAAGGAGGATGGGAAAATACCGGGGAAAACAACCATTTTACTGACAAAATACGGGAGCATGATATGATATAATTCAGGTTATCTGAATTATACAGCAAAAATGCTATGGCCGTTACCTGCTTCGTGTTAATCCAGCGGAATTGGCATAAAATGCAAGGGGATAAGGTGACCGTAGTATTTCAACCGGAGTAGGATTTTTAAGAATACACCACGACCGGCTACACCTTGCGTTGGTAATTCATAGACATGAGTATGTTCAATAAAGTGTGTCAAAGTTAAATCAAAAAAACTAAATAACTTTGACCATGGAAAGGGAGTGGTCAGAAAAGTGTGTCTGGCGAACTTTTGATGTGGGGCCAAGCCATGGCATGTCCCCACACCATGGTGATTTTTGTGGTAATCTTAAACACAGTGATGATGGAAACAGCACGCTTTAGAAAAACAGCCCAATCATAGACCGAATCTAAATAAAACCAAAAATCCGCACTTGTCAAATTGTGTCGATTTTCGTGGCTGAGGGAAGGGATAAAATGATTAATTTGCACCTCTGATCCGCAACCTGGCGGTTCGTCATTCACATATTCACAAATGCATTATTGCAAGAGAACATTAAAAACAAACAACATGAAAAAAATTTATCTGGTTCTGTTTTCATTAGGATTTATCCTGTCGGGATGGGCTCAAACCTTAAATGAAAGTTTCGATGGAACGACTTTTCCCCCCACAGGATGGCAGAACATCCAGGTTGGCGGCACCGGCTTGTGGAAACGGGTTACCACCGGTACGGAACCCACCTGCACCCCGCACAGCGGAGCCGGCATGGCAGAATACAACAGCTATGACTACCTGGGCGGGGCAAATGCACTGCTGGTTTCTCCCGCGTTGACCTTTTCCGGTTCATCGGTACATGTTTTCAGCTTCTGGCAATATGGCGATTCGGGCTGGCCAATTTACAATGACAGCATCGGCGTTTATTATAATTCCGCTGCCAGTCTGACAGGGGCAACATGGCTTGCAACTATTCCAAGGTACAACCCCGTGGATGGCTGGTATAAACACAGTTATCTGCTGCCGGCCAGCCTTTCCGGAACCAGGTACCTGATTTTCAGAGGATACAGCCAGTATGGCAACAACATGTTCGTGGATGATGTCAGCCTGGTCGTTCCCCCGGCCGACGATCTGTCGACTATGTCGATCAACAACGACATGTATTTAACCGACACCGTGCCGGTAATCCCTTCCGCCACCATAAAAAATACGGGGATTAATACGGAAACCGCGTTTCATGTGACCTGCAAAATATATAATTATGCCAACAGCGAGATCTATACCAATACGCAGACAATCCCATCGCTGGCATCCTGGGACACCACTGTTGTGAACTTTACCTCCTTCACACTCCCCGCTGCGCAGGCGATCTATAAAATGAAAGTATATACTTCTCTTGCCACCGACATGGATCATTCCAATGATACCCTTGTGAAAACGGTTTATACCTACACCCATAATAAGCAGACCGTTTTACTGGAAATCGCCACCGGCACCTGGTGCCAGTATTGCCCGGGCGCTGCCATGGGAGCCGACGACCTTGTTACCAACGGCAAGCAGGTTGCGGTAGTTGAAAACCATAATGGCGACACCTATGCCTATACTGCCTCGAATGCACGGAATACCTACTATGCTACCACCGGTTTCCCCACTGCCACCTTCGACGGGATCAAGCAGCTTGTGGGAGGGGATCATTCGGTTAGCCTTTACACATCCTATCTGCCGATCTACGAATCGGAATATGCTTACAAGACTGCCTTTGGTGTCACCATCGGCAACGGTGCCAGGGTTGGCAACGTTTACAACGTGTCGGTGGTGGTCGACCGGTACGGCGAAACTCCCTTCTCAACCGGCAACCTGGTGTTGCAGCTTGCGCTGACCCAGTCGCACATCATGGTCAACTGGCAGGGCCAAACCCACCTGGAATATGTGAGCCGGGCGATGGCGCCCGATGCGAACGGAACCCCGATCAGCCTGCAAACAGCCAGCCAGGTAACGGTACCCTTAACCTTCACGCTCGATCCGGCCTGGGGTGGCAACCTGGTAACTGATTACGAAGTGGTCGCCTGGGTCCAGGATTTAACCACCAAGCAGGTAGTCGATGCCGAAAAGGTCAACCTGCAATCCATTATGGTGGGGATCAATAACCACGACAATTATCAAAGCGCGATGAAAATCTACCCCAACCCGGTAAAAAACACCGTCACGGTCGAAGTATTGCAAGCCTCCGCCAACAGCACCTTGTCGGTATTCAATATCAGCGGGCAGGAGCTCTTAACCCAAAAGGTGGCATCCGCCAAAACCCAGCTGGACCTGTCTGGTTTTGCAAAGGGTGTTTACACCATCAGGCTTCTGAATAATGATAAAGTGGAGGTAAGGAAGATCGTTAAGGAATAAAACCGTTTTCATTCAGGAATAGAGGCAACGCCCGGCTGACACCCGGGCGTTGTTTGTTTGCAATCAGGTTATCGGACGCGATCAAAGTTCGTACACAATAACCTCACGCCGCCCCCGCCGCATACAGATGTTTCTGGAACGACAGGAATGTCGATCTGATCAGTTCCACCCCTCCTTCAGGGAGTAGATGTAAACGGGGTCACCAAAGTAACGGTAGGTATCGACATTGTCTT
>CAIYQH010000313.1 GCA_903928285.1 uncultured Bacteroidales bacterium | reverse complement strand
GCTGGTCAAACAGGCTTTTGCCGATCCCGCGCTCGGCCACCTCGGATTGTCGTCGGCCAATTCGATCAACATCGGAAGGCTGGTACCCCAGATTGTCTATTACTTTTATGCCTTTGCCAGGCTGCGGCTGGAAGAACAGCCGGAGAAGATCATCTTTTCGGTTCCCTCCGGCAATTTTGGAGATATGATGGGTGGAATCCTGGCTATGAAAATGGGATTGCCTGTCAGGAAACTGATCATTTCCACCAACGAAAATGATGAATTCCCTGTGTTCCTTTCTTCCGGGGACTACAGGAAAATAGAGCCTTCGCGAAACTGCATTTCCAGCGCCATGAATGTGGGCCATCCCAGCAACCTTGCACGCGTGATCGCACTCTATGGCGGCAGAATGGACGAAGGGGGAGGTATTCACCAAATGGCTGACATGGAATTACTCAGAAAGGAGCTTTTTGCCGTCAGCATCACGGACCAGCAAACCAGGGAGACAATCTGCAAGGCTTACCGGGATGATCACCTGCTCCTCGAACCTCACGGTGCGGTGGGCTGGGCCGGACTTGCTGCTTTTCTCAGGGACTATCCTGCATATGACCATGAAAACCAGTTATATGTATCTCTTGAAACAGCTCATCCGGCAAAATTCCCCGAAGAGATCCATCGCCTTCTTGGCATCGTTCCCCAACTCCCTCCCAGCCTGGTGGGGCTTGACGATAAACCTGAGAATTTCAGCATCCTGCCGAATCATTACCGCGATTTCAGGGAATACCTGCTGAAAAATTATGATTCCTGACAGGCATAATGAAAAATTAATTGTAGTTAAACCAAACCATAACAAAAGTACGTTGCATGTATATCCTTTGTTCAGACCTTGAAGGGGTGTTTGTTCCCGAAGTATGGATCAATGTTGCCGATAAAACCGGCATTGCCGAACTCCGTCGTACTACGCGCGAGGAGCCGGACTACAACCTGCTTATGAGAAGCAGGTTGAAGATCCTCGATCAGCACGGACTGAAACTGCATGATATCCAGCAGGTGATCGCCCGGATCGCTCCATTGCCGGGGGCACTTGATTTTATTGACTGGGTGAAGGAACGCACCCAACTGATCGTGGTTTCCGACACCTTTATCCAGTTTGCCGAGCCGCTGATGAAGCAGCTTGGCAGGCCGACGTTGTTCTGCCACACCCTGGTGATGGACGAAACAAACCGGATTATTGATTACCATCTCCGTCAGCCTGACCCGAAACGGAAAACGGTCGAAGCCCTGCAGGGACTGAAGTACCAGGTTATCGCCATGGGAGATTCCTACAACGATATCAGCATGCTGAAACAGGCCGAGGTTGGCATCCTTTTCAGGCCCCCTCAAAATGTAATCGCCGACTACCCTGAATTTCCTGTTGTTTCGGAATACAGCCAGATGATGGAGATCCTCGGCGAATACATTTAACTTGCTTTTGCATCGAACCTTTTTTTTTCACGCGTCCTGAATCCAGCTTCTATTATGGAATTGTCCTTCAATGAAAAAATCGTATTGATCACCGGGGCTTCCCGTGGCATCGGAAGAGCCACAGCCCTCTTGTTTGCCCAAAGCGGCGCCACCGTCGTGGTACATTGCCGCCAGGATGAAACTGCGGCAACAGAGGTTGTGCGGTCCCTGCCAGGGCAGGGCCATATGCACATTCTTGCGGATATGGCAAGTCCTGAAGAATTGCTGAAAATGACCGCGGAGATCATTGGAATTTATGGCAGGATCGACATCCTGGTGAATAATGCCGGTATTTTCAAAGAACGGGATATGACGGCTATTCCCGTGGAGGATTTCCTGGATAACTGGGAACAGACCATCCGCATTAATCTTACCGGCCCGGCCTTTCTTTCAAATATCGTGGCCCGTGAAATGATCAGGACAGGGGGTGGGAGAATCGTGAATGTCACCTCCCGCGGGGCATTCCGGGGGGAGCCGGCTGCGTGGGCCTATGGCGCCAGCAAGGCAGGATTGAATTCAGCCGGGCAAAGCATGGCCGTGGCCCTGGCCAAGCACAAAATTTATGTATTTACCATTGCCCCCGGTTTTGTCGAAACGGAAATGGCCCTGACCAGCCTGGCAGGCGAAAACCGGAAAGTAATTGAAAGGCAAAGCCCGCTGAACCGTGTCGCACAACCGGGGGAGATCGGAAGGGCAATCCTGATGCTGGCCGCAGACGGCATGGAATATATGACCGGTTGTATCCTCGATATGAATGGTGCTTCTTACCTTAGAAGCTGATTATAAGGGAGATTCCCGCATCAGGATCCGACGTCAAGCTGTCGCTGAAAACCCATCTCCAGGGAGATGAAGGTCTCCGTTGTGGTGACCTCCGGGATCGCCTGGATCTTATCGGTGATAAGTTTCCGGAGATGCTCATTATCCTTTGCATAGATCTTTACAAGCAGGGAATATTTGCCTGAAACGTGATGACATTCAACGATCTCCGGGATCTGCTCGATCTTGCCGAATACCGTCGCATGGGTGCGCGTGGAAACCAGGTTGATCACAAGGCCGATAAAAGCGCAGGTACCATATCCAACTCCCTTGGGATCCACGTTGAAATGGGAACCTGATACCACCTTCCCGGTAACCATCTGGTTGACCCTTTGGTGGACAGCTGCGCCTGAAACATTGCAACTCCTGGCAATCTCGAGAAAGGGGATTCGTGCGTCTTTGGTAAGGAAGGAGAGTATCTTCCGGTCCAGACTGTCAATTTTAAAGCTCATGGGTGTTTTGTCTGTGATTAAATTACAATATATCGGAATATTGCCGGTATTACTTTCAAAAATAAAAAATATTAAGTGAAAACATTATAATATGTTATTAAATATTGATATCAGTTGATGATATAGTAATTTTGTGTCCGACAAACTCACAAACTGACATCCATAATCTGTAACACTGAAATACTACTATGAAAAACGATCCTTCCACAAAAATTTTTGATCTACTCCAGTTCGGTGAATTTGGGGACGTCAATCCTTCCGTATGCGATTCTGCCACCTTTACCTTTATGCAGGCCAAAACGATGATGGATACCTTTCACGGCGAATCCGAAGGGTGCTTTCTCTATTCGCGACACTGGAATCCTACCAACAAATACCTGGCCGACGCACTCGCTGCTATGGAAGGGACCGAATCAGCCTGGGTTACCGCATCGGGCATGGCTGCCATCACCTGCTCGATCCTCCAGATCTGCAGCAGCGGCGATCATATCGTTTGCAGCCTGACTACCTATGGCGGCACCTTCGCCTTTCTGTTTAATTATGTGAAGAAGTTCAACATCGATGTAACCTTTGTGGATATTACGAATCTTGATCTCGTAAAACAGGCCATACGTCCGGAAACCAAAATGATCTACACCGAAACCATGACCAACCCCCTGCTGGAGATCTCCGACATTCCTGCTCTGGCTGCCATTGCCAATGAAAACAATATCAAACTGGTGGTTGACAATACCTTCACGCCCATGATCGTGGCGCCGCATAAAGCCGGTGCCCATGTGGTGGTTTACAGCATGACAAAATTCATCAACGGGAAGAATGACTGTGTTGCCGGGGCTATCTGTGCCTCCGCCGAATTCATCAATTCCCTGAGCGATGTGAATGCCGGTACTGCCATGTTGCTTGGGCCTGCACTCGATCCGCTGCGTTCCTCCAGCATCCTGAAAAACCTGCATACGTTGCACATCCGCATGAAGCAGCACAGCATGAATGCCCTCTACCTCGCCGAAAAGTTCAAAGAGAACGGCGTAAAGATCATCTATCCCGGCCTGCCGGAAAACAAGGGTCATAAAGTCCTGAAAAAGATGATGGAACCTGGTTTCGGCTTTGGCGGGCTCATCGCCATCGATATGGAAACGGCCGAAAAGGCTGCCCGCCTGATGGAAATGATGGAAAAAGCAGGGGTAGGATATCTTGCCGTAAGCCTTGGATATTTTAAAACCCTGTTCAGCAACTCCGGGAAAAGCACCTCCTCAGAGGTTCCTGAAGATATACAGCGTGAAATGGGATTGTCGGAGGGGCTGGTTCGTTTTTCGGTTGGACTGGACAACGACATCGAAAATTCATGGAAGAAGATCAAAACCTGCCTCGACCAGATGTAAAATTGTATTTTTGCAGGAAGATGAATACATCTCTTTATGAAGCGAAATGCGTTTTTTCTCCTGGCCTTTTTCCTGGTACTGCTCCTGGCGGGATGCACCAGGAGGTTCATGGTAATCAGCGATCCCCCTGTCATGCCGCCTGCCAGGAAACTGGTCCACGCCCCGCGCGTAGCCTTGGTCCTGGGCGGAGGCGCCTTCCGGGGGATCGCGCATGTCGGCGTACTCAAGGTTTTTGAGGAGGAGAAGATCCCCATCGACCTGATCATCGGAACCAGCGCAGGAAGCCTGGTTGGCGCGATTTATGCCGATAATCCCCACGTAGACAGCCTCTACCCCCTCATTAATGCAACGAAAATCAAAGATATCTTCGACTTTTCCCTGACCTGGTCAAAACTGGGCTATGTTTCCGGAAGAAAACTCCAGGCATTCGTAACGAAACATACCTCGGTGAAAAACCTCGAGCAGACCAGGATTCCATTTGTGGCGATTGCAGCGGATATGCTGAAGGGGGAGCCGGTTGTCATGGCATCGGGACCCATAGCCCCGGCGGTCAATGCCTCCTGTGCCATACCGGAGATATTCGTTCCTGTTAAGATGTTTGGCAAGATCCTGGTTGACGGGGGTGTCCTCAACAACCTTGCAACTGACGTTGCGCGCGGTTATGGCGCGACGATAGTGAATTGCCGTTGATGTTATGAATGATCTCGACACAGTGCCGGTAATAAAGAACCGTTTGGCCGTTACCCGGCGTGTGGCTCGAATCAGCCTTCACCGGTTTGCCAGGGAACGGTCGGGAATAGCAGATATCCTGATCATCCCTGATCTTAAGGGGATGCCTTACATCAGCGATAAATACAACCAGCCAATGTATGATGCCGGCATAAAGGCGGCGCGCCTGATGATGCCTGAGATCAGGAAAATACTGGCGCAAAAAGGGATTAGGTAGTCAACTCTGACAGGTACAGATTTTTCTTAAGCTTTACAAACCAGGTTCCGGTCGCCAAATGCATCGTCGATCCTGGTTACCGTAGGCCAGTATTTGTCTTCCTGCAGACTGTCAACCGGGAAAGCCGCCTTTTGCCTCGAGTAGGGGAGTGTCCACTCATCGGCCGAAACCATCCTGGCCGTATGCGGCGCCTTCATGATTACGTTTACCAACTTGTCAGCCTTTCCTGAAGCAATCTCGTCGATCTCTGCCTTGATCATCACCATGGCTTCGATAAACCGGTTGAGCTCTGAAAATGGCTCGCTTTCGGTTGGTTCAACCATCAGTGTGCCATGAACGGGGAATGCAACGGTGGGTGCATGGAATCCATAATCCATGAGCCTTTTGGCGATGTCGATGGCCCCGATTCCTGTCTGGCGGCTGATTGCGTTACAGTCGACGATCATTTCGTGTGCGCAGCGGCCATTTTTCCCAGAATAGAGGATGGGGTAACAAGGCTCCAGGCATGATTTCAGGTAGTTGGCATTCAGGATGGCCATTTTGGTGGCTTCTGTAAGCCCGCCGCCGCCCAGTAATTTGATATAGGCATAGGATATGGTTAGGATCATCGCACTGCCGTAAGGGGCGGATGCGACGGCGGTAATGCCTGTCTGTCCGCCGGTTTCCACGCAGACATGATTTGGCAGGAACGGGGAGAGGTGTTTTGCAACAGCAATCGGACCTTCGCCGGGACCTCCGCCTCCATGGGGAATGGCAAAGGTTTTATGCAGATTCAGGTGACAAACATCGGCTTTGATGATTCCCGGATTGGTAAGCCCGACCTGGGCGTTCATATTGGCGCCATCCATGTAAACCTGTCCTCCGTTTTCATGAATAATGCTGATGATGTCGAGGATCTCCTCTTCAAAAACCCCGTGGGTGGAGGGATAGGTAACCATCAGCGCCGACAGGTTATCTTTGTATTGAACAGCCTTCTCGCGAAGGTCAGCCAGGTCGATGTTTCCCTTGTCATCGCATTTTACAACGACGACCTTCATGCCGGCCATGGCCGCACTGGCAGGATTGGTGCCGTGTGCCGAGGAGGGGATGATACAGACGTCGCGATGATCCTGGCCCTGGGAGATATGGTACTGACGGATGACCATCAACCCTGCATACTCGCCTGCAGCGCCCGAGTTGGGCATGAAGGAAACCGAATCAAAGCCGGTGATTTTAGTCAGATCTTTTGCTAGTTCGGCAATCAGGATCTGGTATCCTTCAGCCTGATCCTTCGGAACGAAGGGGTGTACCCCGCCGAATTCAGGATAACTCAAGGCAAACAGTTCTGATGCGGCATTCAGTTTCATGGTGCAGGAACCCAATGGAATCATCGAACGGTTCAGTGCAAGGTCTTTGATTTCCAGCTTCTTGATATAGCGCATCATCTCTGTTTCAGAATGATAGCTGTTGAAAACCTTATGGGTCAGGTATGATGATGTCCTGGTTAACTGTTGCGGGATGGTGGTGATGAGTTCACATTCGGCCGGGTTGCAGATAAATTCGGTATAGGCTTTTCCGTTAGCGCCAGCCAGGATTCCAACGAGGGTGTTGATGTCGGACAGGGCTGTCGTTTCATCGATACTCACGCCGATATGACAATTGTCGATATACCGGAGGTTCATTTCGTGTTCCAGGGCTGCTTTCCGGATGCTGTCGGCGGATACGCCTGCCGGAAGTTTGATCAGTACCGTATCAAAGAAATAGTCGTTCAGCTGCTCATAGCCATATTTTTTGATCTCCTGCGATAAAACCCCTGTAAGGATATTGATATGCCTGGCGATCTGGCGGAGCCCGGCTGGGCCGTGATAAACCGCATACATCCCGGCCATAACCGCAAGGAGTACCTGTGATGTACAAATGTTGGAGGTGGCTTTTTCGCGTTTGATATGTTGTTCCCTTGTCTGAAGGGCCATCCTGAGGGCCCTGTTGCCGTTGGCGTCAACGGAAATACCGATGATACGGCCGGGCATCTGACGTTTGTATTCATCGCGGGTGGCAAAATAGGCGGCATGCGGACCACCATAACCCATCGGAATTCCGAAGCGCTGGGTCGATCCGAATACAATATCGGCGCCCCATTCACCCGGGGGCGTAAGCAGGGTCAGGCTCAGCAGGTCGGCGGCAACGGCAACCATAGCCCCTGCCTGGTGCGCCTTGCCGACGATTTCACTGTAATCACAAACTGCGCCGTACTGGTTGGGATACTGGATGACACAGCCAAATACCATATCATTGAAGGTAAATTCATCCTGTTTCCCGATGATCAGTTCAATGCCGAGGGGGATGGCCCTTGTACGGATCACGTCGATCGATTGCGGGAAGAGGTTTTCGGATACGAAAAACTGGTTAGCCCCCCGTTTGGCGGCATCGCGCGACCGGCTGTTAAACAGCATGATCATGGCTTCGGAGGCGGCAGTTCCTTCATCGAGGAGGGAGGCATTGGCGATGGGCATTGCAGTCAGGTCGCAGATCATCGTCTGGAAATTGAGCAGCGCCTCGAGCCGGCCTTGCGAGATCTCCGCCTGGTAGGGGGTATAGGCTGTGTACCAGCCCGGGTTCTCGAGGATGTTCCGGTGGATAACCCCCGGCAGGATCGTATTATAATAACCCAATCCGATATATGTTTTGAAAAGCTTGTTCTTTGCGCCGATCGACCGGATATGGCTGAGGTATTGATATTCATTCATCCCGACCGGGAGGTCGAGAGGCTCTTTCATCCTGATGGACGAGGGAACTGTCTGGTCGATGAGCTGATCAAGTGAGGAAACTCCGATCTTTTCGAGCATCTGGTTGATTTCGTTGCCGAATGGTCCGTTGTGCCTTCTGGCAAAGTTGTTGTTGATCATAGGATGGGTTTTTTGAGGATTTCTGAACGATTCGCAAAAGTACCAAAACTTTGTGAAAAAATAAACAAATATAGGCTCTTGTTGCCGGGTTGACCCACCTGGATAAAAAGAAAAAAGCCGCCCCGGATTGCGGAGCGGCTTGGTAAACATAAATTATTCTGATTACCGGGTCTTTACCAGTTTGGCATGGAGATTCACCCCGTTTTTCGAAAACAGCTGCAGGGTATAGAGCCCTTCGGCCAATCCGGAGGTTGAAAGATTGATCAGGTTGGTTCCGTTTTGCAGCATAACCTCGCCGGCAGATACCTGCTGACCGGCAATGTTGAAGATGGCAGCAGTAACGACCATTCCCTGTTTCATCTCAATGCTGACAGATACATGGTCGGTAAGCGGGTTGGGATATACAGACCACTGAGCAACCTGCGAGGCAACATCGTGAATACCCTGGATGTTTTTGCCGGTGAAGGTCATGACCACATCAGCATGAGGTTTGGCGGCAGAGATCACCATCATGATATTGTCGCTGGTGACTCCTGGCATTTCAGGGTGCAGGTAATAGGTTCCATAGGCCAGGGTGGGGAAATGAAAGGCACCTACTGTGGAAACCTTTGCAAAACCGATCGGCTGGCCCAGACTGTTCTTCAGGATCATATTGATTTTGTCAAGCATGGTGCCGCTGAGGTCGCCCATGTTGATCTGTCCTGATGCAGAACCCGGTCCGCCGGTCATCTGATCGGATGGGACGAGATGAATGTTGTATGGATTGTTCGGCGTTCCCAGGGTAATAAGCGTTGCCTGCTGCCAGTTGATCACATTGCCAAAATAGGTTGGCAGGAAACCGTTTGAATCGGCAGGGATTGCCAGTATGTAATAACTTCCGGAAGGGACGGCTGTGAAATAATATACCCCGTTTGAATCCAGCGTCGAAACCGCTACATAGGGCTGGTAAGCCGAGGTAGTATCAAACGAGAAGATCATCGCCATTCCCTGGGTGATGGGGAAGTTGCCGGCAAAGACCTGTCCGTAGATCTGGTGGAAATTGGTGCTGTCCTGCACGATCACATTCTGGCAGAAGGTACTGGTGCAGTTGTTGCCGGTTATGGTAAGGCAAACAGTATAATTTCCGGGTGCTGGAAAAACATAAAGCGGGTTCTGGATGGTCGAAGAGACGCCGTTGCCGAAATTCCACATCCAGGCTGTCGGGTTTCCGGTCGAAAGGTCATTAAACTGAACGGCCCTGAATGTTGGCGCAGTGCAAGTATAGGTGTAGTTGGCCTGGCAACCGGGATTTCCGCCAATCACAACCGTTTTACACTTGTTGTCATAACAGCTGCTGTCGGCGCCATGGATGGTGAGACAAACGGTGTAGGTTCCAGGGGTTACAAAAAGATGGAGTGGGTTCTGGACCGTTGAAGTGGTTCCATCGCCGAAATTCCAATACCATGAAGTGATGGGACCGCCACCGGCAGCCTGTGACAGATCGATAAACTGCGTCGGATTGTTGATGTTGGTCGAATCTGTCCAGGTGAAGTTGGCCAGGCAGGTATGGCTGACGCCGGTATAAACGGTGTCGCAGATATGATCATAGCAGAGACTATCGCTGTAGATCGACAAACAGGCCATATGGACAAGCGCTGTCCCTGCGTAGGTATGGGTGACATTGGGGCTGGAAGGCGGAGTAACCGTTTGGACCAAACCATCGCCAAAATCCCAGATCCACATCGTGATATTGTTTGCAGAGGTTGACTGATCAATAAAATGAATTTTACCGGCTGTACCCGAGGTGTCGGCATAATAGGTGAACTGGGCATGACAGCCACTTCCGGAACCTACAACAACGGAGGAGCAGAATGTATCCTGGCATGTGCTGTCGGTACCCTGGATGCTCAGGCAAACTGTATAAGTGCCATACGTGGCATAGGAGTGTAAGACGTTCGGATTTGACGGGAAGGAAATCGTTTGCACACTACCGTCGCCAAAATTCCAGGTCCAGTGTGTGATATATCCTGTGGCTGCCGTGGATTGGTCAAGAAAATGAATGGTGTTGGCAGAGGTGATCGTATCGGCAAAATAGGTGAACTGGGCGTTGCAATTACCCCCGTTAGAGATCTGCAGCCACAGGCAGGTGGTGCTGGAACAGCCCGCCGCCCCCTGGATGGTCAGACATACATTATAATTACCAGGGGTTGTAAAAATGTGGCTTGGATTTTGGACGGTCGAGATATTGTTGGTGCCGCTGGCAGGATCGCCAAAGTTCCATAGCCAGGCTACAACTGATGGCGAACCTGTCGAGAGGTCGGAAAACTGAACCTGGTTGTTTGCTCCAATATTGAAGGTAAAGGCTGCCTGGCAACCTCCCGTATTGGTATTGCAGATCGCAAAGGTTGAGGTATGCGACTGGTAGGGGGTGAAATTCCATACATCGGAATGCATGATGTTGTTGCAATCCAGGGTCTCGATATAAAGCGTTCCTGTGATGCCCAGGGTTACCGCTATGGTGTCGACAAAAAAACCACTGGCATTGGTGTTTACCACCTTGTAATAGACAAACCCGGAGGTTGAATCGGAGAGGATCGTTACTGCATGGTTCGGAATGGGGTTTCCGCTGGCAAGATCCGTAACGGTGCCCTGAACTGTCACAAAACCCTGCGAAAAGGCAGGAACGATGAGTATCAGGAAAAGGATCTGGAAAAGTAACTTTTTCATAATGTTGGGTTTATTAATGAGTAAAAATACTGTTTTTTTTAGAAATGGTTCCGGACGTTTTCTGATACATTAACCCGCAGAACAAAAATGGTTGCCCGGATTTATTGTTTTTTTAAAATTCAATTTTTAATGCAGCCCTGAAACCAATTGACCATGGCTTGAGGGCAGGCTCTGGATTTTCGTACACCGAGTTGAAATAGTACCTGACTTCAGGTTCCAACTCAAACCGGAGTTCCCTGGTCAGCCGGAACACCGTGTTGAACCCTGCCATGGCCTGCCAGTTCAGACTGACCTGTCCCGGAGAGACGTCGTTGATGCTGATAATCCGTTTGGTTCCGGGATCAAAGGCAGCCGATAACTGATTTGAGGAGAGCAGAACTGACATCACCGGCCCAACCGTAAATCCCATCGAAACCTGTTCCGACTGCCAGAAATCATACCCCATGATCATCGGTACCTGGAGATAGATATGCCTCCTGATGACCCGTAAATTCTCGAGTTTCATCAGACTGTCCCAAACCGACTTTCGCGACATGTACATAGTAGGCACATAATTTTTTGCAGGGGCACTCCATTTGAATTCGATCGAATCAAGTTTATAATAGGTGCCCAGGAACTCATTATAGGCCACGCTCAGTTCGTTGGTGCCCTTGTTGACTGAAATACCTGCGCCGGTGCGGATGGAAAATCTGCCAAAACGGAAAGTTCCTTCAATCCCGAAATTATTGACAAACTTGTTCCCCTCAATGGTCTTGAACATCCACTCAGGGCTGTAATACACGCCAAATGAAGGGGTGATCATGCTCTTCCCGTGATGTTTTCTTGCAGAGGTTTCGCGGGAAGACTTTGCGGGTGTGATGATGCTATCTGGTTTTACGACAACGGAATTTGGATTTGCACCTTGTTCATGGACATCATTTAATGGTATGTCGTTTCCACTGTTAGCCTGGTTTGAACCGGGTTGCTGCGGATTGCCGGCAACGGTTGCGGAAGTGGTGGTGGCCTGTCCCTGGAGAAACGGTGCATCAGGCAATGCAGGCGTGAGGCTACCTGTTGAGGCATACTGGCTGGTCGGCGGCTGGCTGTTAACGACCGGTAAAACAGGTTGATCAGGAGTGGTTTGCACAGAATTGGAAAGTTTAATTTTCATAATCTGCCGGGAGTTTATCTGAGAAGCTCTGTTAACCTGATGTTTTTTTTCCATTGAATTTCCTGATGGAGGTTCAGTTTGAACCGAAGGGGTACCCTGATTGATTTGGGAAGGAGGGTTAACAGCCACAGATGTAGCTTTCACAAGTGAGGTAATGTTGTGGCTTGTTGAAATAGCCGACGGCGACTGGCTTGTGTACCAGAAAATGATCCCCAAAGCAGCCAGAATCGCGAGCAGGGAGAGGATGATCAACCCGGTTCTCCCCTTTTTTTCAGCGGGAGGCAGTTGCATGGCATCCATCAGGAACGCCCTCCTGGCATCCTCTGATGGCGTTATCCGGTGATCTTTCAGTGCATCCCTGAGAAGTTCATCCGGTGGAACCTTATACTTTTTCATAGGTCGGCGATATTTTTATATTGACCAGCTGATCCATTTTTTTTCTGAGCAAGCCACGTGCTTTTGACAGTTGCGACTTGGAAGTGTTTTCGGAGCAACCCAGGAGATCAGCGATCTCCTTATGCCCGTATTGTTCAAAAACAAAGAGGTTGAACACTGTTCTGTAGCCTGCCGGAAGTTGGCAGATCATCGCCAGGATTTGTTCCCTGTCGATTTTAAGGTAAATCTCTTCCGGGTCGGCAATCACTTCGTCGTGGAAATCAATCTTATCCTGGACCAGGTCGAAATCCAGAAAATTTTTCTCTTTTGATCTGTCACGCAGGAAATTCAGCGCGGTATTGACCATGATACGCTTCATCCAGGCCTCCAGCGAGCCATCGGCCCTCATTTTAAAAGTATGGATCTTCCGGATGATTTTCAAAAATCCATCATGTAAAATATCCTCCGCATCATCCCGGTTTCCGCTGTAGCGAAAACAGACACTCAGCAGCGACGGAGCATAGATGTCGTACAATGTCCCGATAGCGTTGACATCCTTTGCAATGGCTTTCTTTATGATGGCTTCCTCCACGTAATTATATTATCCTGCATAAAGATAACCCTGCAGGTTGCAAAGGTTGCCTTGCCGGGCAAAAAAAAAGAGGCTGAAGGAAATATTCCCGCAGCCTCTCCTTTGCAAGTAGGTGAAAGTTAGTCTTTAATACGCATTTTATAGAATGAACGATACACAAAATAAAGGGCAACAGCAAAAAATGCCAGTCCGATATAATGGGCAATGGGTCTGAAATGTTCCGATAATGCAATTTCCATTGCCAGTAATCCGAAGAGGGTGGTGAACTTGATAATAGGGTTCATGGCAACCGAAGAGGTATCTTTGAACGGGTCGCCAACGGTGTCGCCAACAACGGATGCGGCATGCAGGTCGGTTCCCTTTTCTTTCATGTCAACCTCGATCACCTTTTTGGCGTTATCCCAGGCGCCTCCTGCATTGGCCATGAAGATAGCCTGGTATAAACCGAAGAAAGCAATCGAAATCAGGTAACTGACAAACAGGGAAACAGGCAGTGCATAATTCAGTTTTTCAGCGCCGCTCATAGAATCTGTTAAGCCTGTTGGTGAAGAGAGGAAGGCAAATGCCAGGGCAAAGGAGAAAATAGCGATAAAGATATTTAACATCCCCTTCTGCGCATACAGGGTACAGATCTGAACCACCTCTTTTGATTTGGCGGTATCGGCCTTCTTGGGGGCGTTGGGGTCAAGGTTGATGTTGTTCTTGATATAGGCAACCGCACGGCTTGCGCCGGTGGTAACAGCCTGGATGGATGCTCCGCTGAACCAGTAAATAACGGCTCCTCCGAGTAAAAATCCAAGAATGGTATAGGGATTGAGCAGGTTCAGGATTTGTTCCGGTTCGATTCCCAGCGATTTCTTGATCACCAGGATCAGGGAGAAGATCATGGTAGTGGCGCCTACAACGGCAGTTCCGATCAACACAGGTTTTGCCGTGGCCTTGAAGGTATTCCCGGCTCCATCGTTGGCTTCCAGGTAATGTTTCGATTTTTCGAAATCGGGTTTGAATCCGAAATCGCGTTCAATCTCTGCGCTGATTCCGGGGATCTCTTCGATCAGGGAGAGTTCATAGATCGACTGGGCGTTGTCGGTAACAGGACCGTAGCTGTCAACCGCAATGGTGACAGGTCCCATGCCGAGCATACCGAAGGCGACGAGTCCAAAGGCAAAGATCGAAGGATAGATCATGAATCCGCTTAATCCGAAGGTACTGGCAAAATAGGCGATGAACATGAGCAGGAAAAACACCATACCCTGCCAGAAGGCGCTGAAATTGCCGGCGACCAGGCCTGAAAGGATATTGAGTGAAGCGCCGCCCTCCTGTGATGCAACAACCACCTCATTTACATGGGTTGATTTGGGACTGGTGAAGAGTTTCGTGAATTCGGGGATCAGGGCAGCGCCCAAGGTTCCGGCGGAGATGATCACCGAAAGGGTAATCCAGAGATTGTCGGGCAGATTGCTGATGGTCAGGTAGCTGATAACAAAGGTAACGGCAATGGATAACAGGGAGGTGATCCATACCAGGGCGGTCAGTGGTTTTTCGAAATCAAGGTCATCCACATTGCTATACCTGGCCTTGCTGATGGCGCCATTGATCCAGAAGGCGACGATGGAGGTAATGATCATGAAAATTCTCATCACAAAGATCCAGGTTAATAGCTGTACCTGGACTTCAGGTTTGAAAACTGCCAGTACGATAAAGGAAATAAGGGCAACGCCTGTTACGCCGTAGGTTTCAAAACCATCGGCTGTGGGGCCTACACTGTCGCCTGCGTTATCGCCAACACAGTCGGCAATGGTACCGGGGTTCCTTGGGTCGTCTTCCCCGATTTTAAAGATCACCTTCATCAGGTCAGACCCGATATCGGCGATTTTTGTAAAGATACCGCCTGCGATTCTCAGGGCAGATGCGCCAAGCGATTCGCCGATGGCAAACCCGATGAAACTGGCACCGGCATATTCGCCTGGTACAAACATCAGGATGATCAGCATCATGATCAGCTCGAGGGAAATTAATACCACACCGATACTCATCCCGGCATTCAGGGGGATGTTGAGCAGTTTGATCGGTTTTCTTTCGAGGGAGGCAAAGGCCATGCGTGCATTGGCCAGCGTGTTCATCCTGATACCGAACCAGGCAACGCTGTAGGAACCTAGGATGCCGATTACCGTCCATCCCAGGATCATCAATACTCCTCCGATTCCAAAATGGGCATCTGAAAGCCATCCGAAATAGAAGGCTACGGCTGAGCCGATAAATGCAAAAAGAATCATTAAAAATTTCCCCTGCTGGAAAAGATAGGTCTTTGCGGTTTCAAAAATAACCTGTGCAACATCCAGCATGGATTTGTGGGCACCGATTTTTTTAACTTTCAAAAATTGAAATAACCCGAACATGAAACCAGCGAAGGTTATTAAAAAGCCCCAGTAAAGGAGCGATTGATCTTTAATCCCCGCCGGAATTATAAGATTTGCCTCACTTGCCATCATGATGAATGGCAAAAACAAGCCCGTGAGAAGAGCAATGGTTCTTTTCATATTTACCCGTTTAATTATTTAGACTTTTCACAAAATTATAAAGATTTTTTGAAAACATATAATTTTTAAACATCTTTTGTCTGTTAGGGAAAATTCCCGTAGGTTTGTATTTGGGAAATGCCCCGAGCAGAAAATGGAAAAAATCAGGTTGGATATCATCGGAATGTCTTACAGTCAGTCGCAAAGCGGGGCTTATGCCCTGATTTTGGGAGAACATGACGGTATGCGCCGGTTGCCCATAATCATAGGCGGTTTTGAGGCCCAGGCTATCGCCATTGAACTTGAGAAAATCAGAACTCCGCGGCCGCTGACCCACGATCTCTTTAAATCCTTTGCCGATGTATATCATATCACGGTATCGGAGGTGGTGATCAACAAATTCAGCGAAGGGGTATTCTATGCAAAACTGGTTTGCTCTGACGGGAAGGTAGAGCAGGAGGTCGATTCAAGGACGTCGGATGCCATTGCCCTCGCTTTGCGTTTTGGCTGCCCGGTTTACACCTACGAGAGTATTATGGTGGCTGCAGGGATCCTGATGGAGGAAGATGCAGAACTTTCGCGACCCGAAGAACATCTGTCTGAATCCGAAATCCAGCAGTCGCAGTCATACTCGGATTCAACACCCGAAGAGTTGCAGGAGCTGCTTCAGAGCGCCATAGAAAATGAAGATTATGAAAAAGCCTCCAAAATCAGGGATGAATTAAACAAGCGAAAGTAATCTTCCTCCTCACCTGTTTTTCTGAAATTTTTAAAACAACAACGCATGGGAATCAAGCAACGTCTTATCCTTTTAAACTTTTTGCAATTTTTCGTGTGGGGTTCGTGGTTACTTACCATCGGAGCCTATTGGTTCCAGACAAAACACTGGTCAGGTACCGAATTCGGCGCGATATTTTCCACTATGGGGATTGCTTCCCTCTTTATGCCGGCAATCGCCGGGATCATTGCCGACAGGTGGCTGAATGCTGAAAAGCTTTACGGAATTTTCCATATCTGTGCGGCAGTCGTTCTTTTTATGGTACCCAGGGTCAACGATCCCTCGACCATGTTCTGGATTATGCTGGTCAACATGATCTTTTATATGCCAACCATCGCCCTCTCCATCACGGTTGGATACTCAACACTCATCAGCAAAGGACTCGATATCGTTAAGGAATACCCGCCTATCAGGGTTTGGGGCACCATTGGTTTTATTGTTGCACTGTGGACGGTAAGTTTGTTACACCTTGAAATTTCCGCCGCACAGTTTTATGTCGCTTCCGGGGCCTCCCTGTTCCTTGGCTTGTATTCCTTTACCCTTCCCAAATGTCCTCCCCTGGGTAAAACCCAAAAAAATTCCATAATCAGCGCCCTTGGCCTGGATGCATTCAGGCTCTTTAAGAATTCAAAAATGGCCGTCTTTTTCCTCTTCGCGATGCTGCTTGGGGCTGCCCTGCAACTCACAAACGCTTACGGGGATACCTTCCTGCACGACTTCGCCAGTATACCCTCATTCAGGGATTTGATTGCCGTGAAATATCCTGCCATCATCATGTCCATTTCACAGATTTCCGAAACACTCTTTATCCTTACCATCCCCTTTTTCCTGCGAAAATTCGGTATCAAAAAGGTCATGCTCTTCAGCATGATTGCCTGGGTGCTTCGCTTTGGCCTGTTTGCCTATGGCGATCCTGCCGGCGGACTATGGATGATCATCGCCTCCTGTATCATTTATGGGATGGCATTCGATTTTTTCAATATTTCCGGTTCCCTGTATGTCGAATCCCAGAGTGAACCCGGGGTCAGGGCCAGCGCTCAGGGATTGTTCATGGTGATGACCAACGGTTTTGGCGCCTTCCTGGGAAGCCGTATCAGTGGTATTGTCATCGACAAGTTCTTTACTCTGGCCAACGGTCAGTTTTACTGGAAGGGGATATGGCTGGCTTTTGCAGCCTATTCGCTGGTAGTAGCAGCCCTTTTTGCGATCCTCTTTCGCCATAAACACGACCCTCATTCCTTTACCGCAAGTCCGTCGCACTGATTTTTTTCCATGTTAACCATCATCCTATCACGCTGCCTGTAAAATGAAACAGTACCTTACCCTTCTCGATCATGTGCTGAAAAACGGAGTTCAGAAGCAGGACCGCACAGGGACCGGCACCATCAGCGTTTTTGGTCACCAGATGAGATTCGACCTGAGGGAGTCCTTCCCCATGATGACGACCAAGAAACTGCATCTCCGTTCCATCCTTCATGAACTGCTTTGGTTTTTACAGGGATCGACCAATATCAGATACCTTACGGAAAACAAAGTGACAATCTGGAACGAATGGGCTGCCGAAAACGGTGAGCTGGGTCCGGTATATGGATACCAGTGGCGGTCGTGGCCGATGGCCGATGGTACGCATACCGATCAGATCAAACAGGTTGTGGATTCTATTAAAAACAACCCCGATTCAAGAAGGCATATCGTAAGCGCCTGGAACGTTGGCGACCTCGACCGGATGGCATTGCCTCCCTGTCACCTGCTGTTCCAGTTCTATGTTGCCAACGGCGAACTTTCCTGCCAGATGTACCAGCGAAGCTGCGACATTTTCCTGGGTGTTCCGTTCAACATTGCCTCCTATGCCTTACTGACCATGATGGTGGCACAGGTTACCGGGCTTAAACCGGGGGAGTTTGTGCATACCCTGGGAGATGCCCATATTTACCTGAACCATGTTGATCAGGTGGAGCTCCAGCTTACCCGCCAGCCCCTGGCCCCGCCCAGGATGGTGATCAATCCGGAAATAAAGAATATTGATGACTTCCGGTTTGAGGATTTTCAGTTAACAGGTTACCAGTCGCACCCGCATATCAAAGGCGATATTGCAGTATAAAACAAAATCAATATGATATCCATCATCGTTGCCATTGCAGAAAATATGGCCATCGGGAAAAATAATAACCTGTTATGGCATATCCCGGAAGATCTGAAACGGTTTAAGCGGATTACCAGCGGACACCCGGTGATCATGGGCAAGCGTACCTTTTATTCCCTTCCGCGGCGGCCCCTGCCAAACCGCCGTAACATTGTCATCACCGATATAAAAGGTGAAACGATCGAAGGTTGCGAAATGGCCTATTCTATTGAGGATGTCATTGAAAAATGCGACCCGGCTGAGGAAAACTTCATTATCGGAGGAGCCTCCGTATACAGGCAATTTTTACCCCATTGCGATCGTTTGTATCTTACACGCGTTCATAAAACATTCGACGGCGACGTATTCTTCCCGGAAATCGATTTTTTCCAATGGGAACTAATTTCAACGGAGGAAGGAGATGTGGATGCGATCAACGATTTCACCTATTCAAATGAAACCTACCAGCGAAGGAAATTTTGACCGGATGATCCGGTGTAAGGGGCTGTTTGCCCTTTTAATACTGCTTTTCATAGGGTGGGCAGGTTGTAAGAAGAACAGCCAGATCGATCTGAAACCCAACCTGAATGTGGCCACCGACCAGATTCTGGCGATCCGCCCCTTCACCTATTTTGTCAGAATGGTTGCTAAGGCTGCCGCTGATTCAGCCCTGCAGGCTGCCCACCAGGCCGTGATTGACAGTGCAGAGGTGACGCTGGATGCAAAAAATCAAAAATACACCTTTACTTTTTCCAACAAGATGTGTGCCGACAGTGTGATACGCAGCGGTATCCTTGTGGCGACCGTTGATTCAGGTTTTTTTCATAAGGGAACCCGCATCCTTCTGACATTTAATGTCTATGCCGAAGATAATCATCGTGTTAACGGTACCGACAGTCTTCATTGCACCGGAATCGTCAACGGTGAGTACTTGTACGATAACTGGATCAGCGGAATTGTCGGGAAGGACTCGCTGCATAGCCTACAGTTTGATGCGATGTTCCATCTGACGGTCAAACCGGGCGTAATGGTGCAGGGGGTGAAACAGATGGTTATTGCCACCTCAGGGACTACCCATGGGATATCCTCGGCAGGATATTCCTATTCATCTTCAATCGTCAGTGTGTTGACACAATATGAGCGGTGCCCGTGGATTTCCGACGGACTGATCAACCTTGCGGTATCCGGCGTGACTGTCCCGGGCGGAACCATCGAATTTTTAGGGAAATCGGTGTGCAGCGACAGGATCCAGTATAGTTTTGAAGGGAATATTTATCCGGAGCGTATCAGGAATAAATATCTGAACT
>CAIYQH010000312.1 GCA_903928285.1 uncultured Bacteroidales bacterium | reverse complement strand
GATCTATTTCAAGGAGAGGAAGGATTCTGTCCAGTTTGTGAAGGTGCCTTCGGATATCAGTTACAAACGCAGTAAGCTGACCCTTCCTTACCTGGAACTTCCCCTTGAATTCAGGTTTAAATCAAAGAGCAAGTTCGCTGCTTCGGTTGGATTTAAGCTGGGATACATGGTTTACGGACACTCAAAATGGGTCGGACAGGATTACATCTGGCATACCGACAATACGTTGAAAGCATCCTTTAAGGATGTTTCGGGTATTGAGAAATTTGCCTATGGCCCTACCGTGCGCGTTGGCTACAAGTGGTTTCATCTGAATGCCTATTATTCGCTAACGAATGTGTTCAACAAGGGCAACGGGATTGACATTTACCCGATTTCGGTCGGTTTTGTGCTCCTGCCCTTCTGATCAGAGCTGGAGCATCAGCAAGGTCATTGTTAAAACTCCCATGACAAAGCCCGAATAGATTTCGGCTGGGTCGTGGGAGTTTGATTTTATCCGGGCAAATCCGATTATTCCGGCTGCGAGAAGGCTGGCAATCAATTCGGTGGTTAAGTCGATCCCGAAATTGAGCGACAGTCCCAGAAACAGCCCGGTCATACTGCCGATGCCGATCATGTGAAGGCTGATTTTGTGATAAAAATTGATCACCAGCGACAGGATGGCCAGCAGCGTGGCTCCGAGCATATAAAAGCTGAAGATGGTCGAGATATGCACCCCCTTGAGGATATAGAAGGTAACATAGTAAAACACCGCAACCGACAGGATCGGATAGATCCGTTCTGCTTTACTGGTAAGGAAAACTGAGGTGATCAGCTGCAGCCACCAGAGGAGCCAGGTGAGCGCAACCGGGATCACAAAGGTGGTAAGCAGGACAATGCCCGACAGCATCATTTTAAACATCAGGGGAACTGCGTGGGAACCAAAGATGTCGAGGTTCAGCAGCAGGATCAGGGTAAAGAAGGGAACCAGCAAAGGGTGAAACAGATAGGAAATTCCCCGGGCAATTTTTGTTTCCATCGGGCAGCGGTGGTTAAAGTTCTTTTCTCAGGCGTGCAACCGGGACATTGAGCTGTTTCCGGTACTTGGCGATCGTGCGGCGGGCGATATTATAACCCTGGACTTTCAGCAGGTCGACCAGTTCGTCGTCGGTGAGCGGTTTGGATTTGTTTTCCCCTTCGATGGTGTCGGAAAGGATCTTTTTTATCTCCCTGGTGGAGATCTCTTCCCCTTCGGTATTAAGCATCGACTCGCTGAAAAAGCTTTTTAACAGCAGGGTTCCGAATGGAGTCTGGACATATTTGCTGTTGGCCACCCGCGAAACGGTCGAGATATCAAGGGAAACAATAGTAGCAATATCTTTCAGGATCATCGGCCTGAGGTTAATGTCGTCGCCGGTCAGGAAATATTCATACTGGTAATCCATGATCGCCTTCATGGTAACATAAAGAGTCTCCTGCCGTTGACGGATGGCATCGATGAAACCACGCGCTGAATCAAGTTTTTGGCGGATAAATACCAGCGCATCATTTTCGGCAGTCTTGCGCTTTGCCCCTCCGTATTCATGAAGCATGCTGATATAGTCACGGTTCAGCGACAATTCGGGGGTGTTCCTTGAGTTCAGGGTCAGTTCGAGGATGCCGTCGGTATTGGTGATCAGGAAGTCGGGAATAATATACTGGCTGTCGCGGGTAACTTCCGAAATGGTGATACCCGGTTTTGGATTCAACCCCTGGATTTCTGCAATTGCCTCCCTGAGTTCATCTTCAGAAATGTTCCCTTTCTGCTGGATCTTGTCGTAGTGCTTTTTGCTGAAATCGTCGAAGTAAAATTTGACGACGATGATCGCCAGATCGGTTGCATAGGAGTGATCGGGTTTGTTTTCAAGCTGGATCAGCAGGCATTCCTGGAGGGTACGGGCAGCAATGCCGGCGGGTTCAAAGGTCTGAACCACCCTGAGCACCTCCAGGATTTCATCCTGGGTGGCTTCGATAGCCTGGTTGAAGGCCAGGTCATCGGCGAGCGCCGGAATTTCACGGCAAAGGTAGCCTGATTCATCCAGGTTCCCGATGATGGTTGAAGCGATGATATATTGCTTGTCGGTGAATTTGTGTAACCCGATCTGGCTGATCAGGTAATCCTGGAAGCTGACTCCCGAAACAATAGGGACCTCCCGGGTAATCTCATCCGGACTCTTGTTGTCTGCAACAAGCCTGTATTCGGGGATTTCCTCTTCATCCACATAATCCTCGAAGGTAAATTCATCGTCGGAAGAGGAGACAGGTTCCTGTTCCTGGAACTCATCTTCATCGGAATCGATGGAATCAGTGGTGATATCATCTTCCTGGATCTCGATATCGTCTTCATCCCTTGTAACCTCCTCCAATGCAGGGTTTTCCTCAATCTCCTGCTTGATCCGCTGGTCGAGCGAGAGGATGGGCTCCTGCAATAAACGCATCACCAGTACCTGCTGGGGCGAGAGTTTTTGAATCAGCCGTTGCTGTAATTTCTGGTTTAACATCTTCAGCAAATATAACAATTAATCGTAATGCCGGTTTTTCATCATCGGTGAAAAAATCGCTTCGATCGTTAAAAACGGTATGCCCGTCTAATTTCTTCTCCGGGTAGCCCGGAATTAAATAATTTCGCCAAAATTAATGAAAACAATGGAAGAGATTCCCGGATTGCGGTCAAAGCCTTACACCTTATGGATTCACGTCCTTGTCTGGGTTGCTTTTCTGCTGGTACCCCTGCTTTTTATCGAATCGGCCACCGGCCGCGAGCGGTTCATGATCATGGGCTGGTTTCTTCAATTCCTGATGGCCTGTTACTTTTATTATAATTACCTCTACCTGATCCCCCATTTTTTACTCCGCAAGCGGTTGCCGGAATATTTCCTGATGCTGCTGGTCGGACTGGTGTTCATCAGCGGACTGAATATCATCTTTATCATCAGTACCGCCGACCTTGTCGAACATCATCATCACCCTTTCAGTTTCTGGCGCACCGCCCTGTTTCCCATTTACCCGGCTGTCATGGCATTTGCCTTAAGCAGCACGTTGCGCATCACCATGGCCTGGTTTAACAATGAACGCCAGAAAAAGGAGATGGAGGCCGAGAAGCTTTCATCAGAGCTGGCCTTTCTGAAATCGCAGGTCAACCCTCATTTCCTGTTCAACATCCTGAACAATATCTGTTCCCTTGCCAGAAAAAAATCGGATGAGACCGAAAATGCCATCATCAAGCTTTCGCAGATCATGCGCTATATGTTGCAGGATTCAAAGGATGAAAAGGTGAGCCTTGGGAAAGAGGTGGAATACCTGCAAAGCTATATTGAACTTCAGCGGCTTCGCTTACCCGAACAGGTAAAGATCGATTTTACCACTGAAGGCCAGCCTGACCTCTATTCCATTGAACCGCTCCTGTTGATCCCGTTTGTTGAAAATGCCTTTAAACACGGAGTCAGTTACCAGGGCTCCTCGGTGATTGAAATTCACCTGCAGGTAATGGGAAAGGCCTTGTTGTTCAGGGTGAAGAACAATATTGCAAAACCACGGGAAGGGGCCGCCGAGCAAGGTTCTGGCATTGGGCTGAAAAATGTTACCAGGAGGCTTGAATTGTTGTATCCCGGCAAACATCAGCTTTCCATTTCCGATGATGGTCAGCGGTACGAAGTCGTCCTGAACATAAACTTTTAAACCATGATACGCTGTATAGCCGTAGATGATGAAATGCTTGCCCTCGACCTGATCGAGGACAACATCAAAAAAGTACCGTTTCTGGAACTGGTAAAAACCTGCCGCAGCGCCATGGAGGCCCTGGAGGTGATGCGCAACGAGCAGGTTGACCTGCTTTTCCTGGATATCCAGATGCCTGATATTTCAGGGATCCAGATGTTGAAGAGCCTGCATAACAAGCCAATGGTGATTTTCACAACGGCCTACTCCACCTATGCCAAGGAGGGATTCGACCTGGATGTGGTGGATTACCTGTTAAAACCCTATTCGTTTGAACGGTTTCTGAAGGCTGTGAACAAGGTTTCGGAATACAAGGATTTGCAGGACAGGGCCCTCAGCAGCCAGCCGTCGCGCGAGGCTGTTACCTCTCCCAACTTTTTATTTGTCAAGGCCGACTATAAACTTTTTAAGATCAACCTGAGTGAAATCCTTTACATTGAAGGGTTGAAAGACTATGTGAAGATTTATGTTACCGAAAAACCGATCGTTACCCAGATGAGTATGAAAACGCTGGAAGAAAAGTTACCCGCGCATGATTTTATCAGGGTGCACCGCTCTTTTATCGTTGCCTTCAACAAGATTGATTTTATCCAGAAACATATGCTGACGATCGGCAAGAAGGAGATCCCGATCAGTGAACATTACCGCGATCAGCTTTTTAACCTGATCAACCATGATAAACCCATCGATTAAACTGCCGTATCCCATCGCCGTTAACCGGTACCTGTGACAGGAAGGGCAGCGAAGACCAGTACATTAAAAATAAAAAAGATGAAACGAACCACATGGATTCTTATCCTGATGCTTTTTACCTCAGGACTGGCAATTGCCCAGACCAAAACCTGGACTTTTCAACAGTGCCTCGATACCGCGCTGCAGCGTAACATTTCGGTCAATCAAACCAGGATGAGCAACGAACTCAACAAAATCGGGCTGGAGCAATCGAAGGCAGCCCGTTACCCAAGTGTAAGCGCGAGTGCAAACGGAGGGCTGAGCATCGGCAAAAATGTCAACCCAACAACAAATGCATTTGTCACGGAAAGTTACTATTCATCGAATTTTGGTGTAAGTGGCAACTACAACCTTTTTAACGGTATGCAGACAGCCAATACCATCCGGCAGGAGAGGATCAATGTAAATGCGGGGCAATTCGACATTGAAAAGGCAAAAAATGATGTTACCCTGAATATCACGACAGGCTACCTGCAGGTCTTGTTCGCCTATGAGATCCTGTCGGCGGCAAAAAGCCAGGAGGCCGCCACGGAAGCCCAGGTTGACCGCACCGACAAGATGGTGACTGCCGGTAAGTCGCCCGAGAGTGATCTTCTCCAGATCAAATCACAGCTGGCAACGGATAACCTGTCGGTTATCAATGCCGAAAACCAGCTTGCCCTGGCTAAAGTGACCCTGATGCAGCTGATGGAGATCCCCATTTCCGACAATTTTGATGTGGTGGTGCCGGCCATGGAGGAGAATGCAAAAGCGCTGATGCAGACGAATGAGGATATTTACCAGAAATCACTGTCGGTATTGCCTCAGATAGCGAGTGCCAAACTGAAGACCAGCGCTTCGGAAATGGGGCTGAAAGTTTCGGAAGGGGCACAGTGGCCGCGGCTGAGCCTGGGGGCCAACACCAATTCCAATTATGCTTCAAGCCGGAAAAAGGGAACCAATGTGAATCCCGAGGGCTATCCTTTTTACCAGCAACTATGGGATAATATCGGGCAGTCCTTTTCCCTGGGTCTTTCGATCCCCATTTACAGTAACCGGCAGATCAAAAGCAGTATAGAAATGGCCAAAATCAATGTGATTACAACCAAACTCAATGAACAGAACACAAGGAATGTGTTGCGAAAGAGCGTTGAACAAACCTATACCGACCTGCGCGCTGCAGTGAAAAAATATGAGGCGACCAAACAGCAACTGGCTGCGGTTGAATCGGTTTACCAGAATGCCGAGAAAAAATATACAGTCGGTGTGATGAGCGCCACCGATTTTCTGATCCAGAAAAATAACTTTACCCAATCACAATCAAGTCTTATCCAGTCAAAATACGACTATATCTTTAAAAGCAAGATCCTTGATTTTTACCAGGGCAAGGCGATTCAGTTCTAACAAACAGATACGAATACAGATAAAATAAACAGTTTAAGATTATGAAAAAGAGTCTTTGGATTACAATCATCATTGTCGTGATTATCGCAGCCGGCGTTGCCTTCTTTTTCTTCGGCAAAACGAAGAAAGCAGTCATAGAATGGAGAACCTCCAAAATTGAGAAGGGAACCATCCAGGTAACGGTAAGGGCCAGCGGTACGCTCAGCGCCGATACGACTGTCCAGGTTGGTACCCAGGTTTCGGGCATCATCAATAAAATCAATGTTGACTTTAACTCGGTGGTAAGAAAGGGGCAGGTTATTGCGGTACTTGATACTACCTTCCTTGCACAGGCGGTGGATGATGCCAGGGCATCATTGAAACGGTCTGAGATCCAGGTGAACCAGTCGAAACGTGATTATGACCGTACCAAAGTGCTGTTCGACCAGAAGGTATTGGCACAGTCGGACTACGACCTGTCGCTGTCGACCTATGAAACAGCCGTAACCAATGCCAGTTCGGCGATGGCCGCCTTGAACCGCGCCAAGATCAATCTCCAGTATTCAACCATCATTGCCCCCATTTCGGGAGTGGTTGTTTCACGGGCGGTTGACGTAGGGCAGACTGTGGCAGCCAGCTTCAGCACCCCGACGTTGTTCACCATAGCCAACGATCTGACCAAAATGCAGGTGCAGGCTAACATTGATGAGGGGGATATCGGCAAGATCCAGGTGGGCCTTGGCGTTAAGTTTACCGTTGATGCGTATCCCGATCTTATCTTTGACGGAACCGTACGCCAGGTAAGGTTGTTGCCCGTGGTAACCCAGAATGTGGTGAATTATACCGTGATCATCGATGTTCCCAACCCCGACCTGAAATTACTCCCCGGGATGACCGCCAACATCACCGTGCTGGTGAAAGAGGTGAAGGATGTGTTAAAGGTGCCTTCCACGGCATTGCGTTTCACACCGCCACAGGAATATGTCGATGAGATGCTCAAAAATCTGCCCGATTCGATCAAGAAGAAACGTGCCCAGTGGGCCCAGGGCGGAAATCGTGGCGGCCAGGGCGGTTCCGGCGGCCAGGGCGGAATGTCGGGTGGTTCGGGAGGCCAGGGAGGCATGCAGGGCTCCCGCCCGGAAGGGGGACGCATGCGTCGTTCCGATTTCGGCATGGTATGGATCAAGGAGGGGGAGAAGATCAGGGCCCAGCGGATTCATATCGGCCTGAGCGATGGTCTGAATACCGAAGTAACAGGCAAGATCAAGGAGGGGGATGAAATCATTACCGGGATGACCTCCTCGCAGCCCGCACAGGCGGCACAGGCCGGTCAGCAACAACAGCAGCAGAATCCTTTTGCACCACAAATGCCAAGAGGTGCCGGCGGTAGGGGAGGACGTTAACATGAGCGAAACGATCATATCAGTTAAAAGCCTGGTAAAGACCTACAAAATGGGGGATGTTGAAGTACATGCCCTGCGCGGGGTCAATGTAGATATCAGGAAGGGGGATTTCGTGGCCATCATGGGAAAAAGCGGATCCGGGAAATCGACCTTTATGAATATCCTGGGGTGCCTCGATGTTCCTACCCGTGGCCAGTACCTGCTTGATGGCGTCGATGTCAGCAGCCTTTCAAAGGATCAGCTGGCCAACCTCAGAAACCGGAAGATCGGTTTTGTGTTCCAGTCGTTCAACCTGCTTTCACGAACCACCGCTATTGAGAATGTGGAACTCCCGCTGATGTATAACAAGAGGATCAGCTCCCGGGTCATGCATGACCGGTCGGTCAATGCACTGGAAGCCGTCGGACTTGCCGACCGCGGGCACCATTTCCCGAACCAGCTCTCCGGGGGCGAACAGCAGCGGGTGGCTATTGCCCGCTCGCTGGTGAACGATCCCGTGGTTATCCTGGCCGATGAACCTACTGGGAACCTGGATACCAGGACCAGCCTTGAGGTCATGGCCATCTTCCAGAAGCTGAACCAGCAGGGGATCACGGTGGTGATCGTAACGCACGAAGCCGATATCGCGGCCTTTACCAAGCAAAATATCACCTTCCGCGATGGCAGGATCATCAAAGCTTTTGAAGTAGAAAAACCCAGGGATGCCCGGGAAGAACTTGCAAACATGCCAGTAACAGTGGAGGAAGAAGTATGAAACTGAAGAATCTTCTAAAAGCGGCCTTGCGATCACTGGCCAAAAATAAAATGAGGACCTTCCTCACCATGCTGGGGATCATCATCGGGGTAGCTTCGGTCATCGCGATGCTGGCCATCGGCCAGGGGTCAAAGCAAAGTATCCAGGCCCAGATTTCCACGCTCGGAACCAACGTCCTGATGATCTTCCCGCAGGCCAGCAACACCGGTGGTGTTCGTATGGAGGCCGGCTCTTCCCAGAAAATGACGCTGGATGATGTCACGGCCATCGAAAACCGCTGCCCGTCCGTTGCCTATATCACACCACAGGTTCGTACCAGCGGCCAGGTGGTGGCCGGGACCCAGAACTGGCGAACCTCTGTTTACGGCGTATATCCGAACTATTTCGATATCCGGAACCTGAAGCTGACAAGCGGGGATATATATACCATGAATGACGACCGCAGCGCCACCAAAGTTTGTATAATCGGCCAGACTGTCGTGACCAATCTTTTTGGCGCCGGCGCCGACCCTATCGGCAATTATATCAGGATCAACAAGATCCCTTTCAAGATCATCGGAATTACCGAAAAAAAGGGACAAAATGCCTTCGGACAGGACCAGGATGACATGGTGATTGCGCCATTTTCAACGGTTCAGAAACGGATGCTGGCTATAACATACATCCAAAGCATGCTCGGGTCTGCCAAAACAGAACCCCTTATTCCCTCTGCATCGCAGGAGATTACCGATGTGCTGAAGGCCAAACACAACCTTGGCGCCTCCGAAGATCCCGATTTTACCATCCGTACCCAGACTGACATTGCCAATGCGGCAACGGCAACCTCGGGGATCCTTACCATCCTGCTGGCCACCATTGCCAGTATATCCCTGCTGGTTGGCGGTATCGGGATCATGAATATCATGCTTGTTTCAGTGACGGAACGTACCCGCGAAATCGGTATCCGCATGAGCGTGGGCGCCCGCGGCCGCGATGTGCTGCTCCAGTTCCTGATCGAAGCATTGCTGATCAGCCTGCTTGGCGGTTTCATCGGGGTTTCCCTGGGGGTGCTGGTTTCCCAGTTGATCGCCAATATCCTGAGCTGGCCGGTTACCATTACCATCCAGTCCATCCTGATGTCGTTCCTCTTCTCCTCCGCCATCGGGATCTTCTTCGGTTGGTATCCTGCCCGTAAAGCCGCCGGACTAAACCCGATCGATGCACTGAGATACGAATAGGTTTATTTCAGACAGGCTGAATACTGAACATGCAAAGAAAGAGGGCACCCCTTTTGGGACGCCCTCTTTGCGTTGAGTTACCGGCGATGTGTTTGATCAGGGCCCGGAGAACCGGGAAAGGACGTTTCATGGATGGTGTCATCACAGGGATTTTGATATTCCCGAATCCAGGCTGCTAACAGTTTCCTGTTTATAAGTTCCCACCGGTTTCCCCGGTTTGTAACGCCAAATGGTTTTACTTTGCACCTCCCGTGGAAAACAGTGCGATTCTGATATTGGTCATCCTGTCGTTTTTCATCCTGATTGTACCAACCGGGATACGTTATTACTATACCCTTGCGGTTACTGCACTGACCATCCTGCTGACCTCGGTACCCTCTGTAAGGGCTTTTATGAATCCTGAAAATGGTCCTTTCATCTGCATTGCCGGGAACCAGCAGGGGGCGATAACCTTCACCCTCGACAGCCTCAGCGCCTTCTTTATCCTGGTCACCAACTTCACGGTACTGACAGGCCTTCTATACTCAAATGGTTATCTGAAGCCCTATCGCCGCACCAAATCACCCTCGCAGTTTGCCCTGCATTATTTCAGCTACGTATGGCTCCATTTTTCCATGTTATGCGTGCTGACCCTGCGTGATGGAACGGCATTCCTGATCGCCTGGGAACTGATGGCGGTATCGTCGTTCATGCTGATCCTGTTCGAGGCGGAGAAACGCGCCACCCTGAAAACAGCCGTCAATTACCTGATCCAGATGCATGTTGGGTTGGTCCTGCTGGTCATCGCCTTCCTGCTGGTGGAGTCCGATACCGGGAAATTCGGCTTTGAGGGGCTGCCGGTCTATTTTTCTCGGCAACCCAACATCCCCATTTTTTTCCTCTTTTTTGCGGGTTTCGCCATCAAGGCCGGGTTCATCCCCTTTCACACATGGCTTCCCGAAGCCCACCCGGCCGCTCCCTCGCACGTATCGGGCGTGATGTCGGGGGTGATGATCAAAATGGGCATTTTCGGAATTTTCCGCGTACTGACAGCAGTGCAGGGCGATGCCTACACCATTGGTGTTATCATCATGATCGTCGCCACCCTGACAGGGTTATACGGGATCATGATGTCAATCCTGCAGAGCGACCTGAAAAAACTGCTGGCCTATTCCACCATCGAGAACATCGGCATCATCGGTATCGGTATCGGGTTGGGGGCCCTGGGCATGGGGCTGAAGCAGCCGGCGCTCGTGATCCTGGGTTTCGGCGGGGCATTGCTGCATGTGCTCAACCATTCGCTTTTCAAATCACTGCTGTTTTACAGCGCCGGCTCCGTCTATAAAGCCACCCATACCCGGAATATCGCCCAGCTTGGCGGACTGATCCACAAGATGCCCAGAACGGCCGGGCTCTTCCTGTTTGGTGCCATCTCCATTTGCGGGCTTCCTCCCCTTAACGGCTTTATCTCCGAAATCCTGATCTATTACGGACTTTTTGCCGGGATGCAGGCTGCCTCGGTTTTCCAGACCCTGTCGATGATGATGACCATCCTGGCCCTTGCCCTGATCGGGGGACTCGCCATTTTTGGCTTTTCAAAGGCCTTTGGCATTACCTTCCTGGGATCGGCCCGTTCGAAACTTCATTTCGCTGAAAATGCCATCGGCCCGGGGATGCTCTTCCCGAAACTGATCATAGCCGCCGCCATCCTCTTCATCGGCATGGCCCCCCTGCTGATTCTGACCCCGCTGATGCGGATGGCAGGAGCCCAGTTTCATACGGAGAGCCTGCCCGTTTTAACACCCCTGGTCCCTGCCTTTGCCACGATAAGCCTGGTAAGCCTGGTGCTGTTCACCGTAGTCATCGTGCTGCTTGTTATAAGGAACAGGGTTGCCGGATCCGAAAAAACCACCTATGGTCCTACCTGGGGATGTGGCTATACTGCCGGAACGGCACGCCAGCAATATTCGCCCGGTTCCTTCTCGGCCAATTTTGCAGAGCTTGCCGACCCGTTGCTGCATTCGAAACAGGAGTACATCCCGATACACGACGAGGATATCTTTCCCCGGAAACGAAGCTTCACCCTCACACCTGCCGACATCTTCCGTTCGGCAAGTAATAAGATCCTTGACTTTTCCATGCTGGCGCTGAAAAAAATTGCAAGGCTGCAAACCGGCAATATCCAGCATTATATCCTGTATGCCTTTGTTTTCATGCTGGTTATATTTATCCTCCTTTATATGAAAGTCTTGTAATGGGTTTCCTGCTGGCCATCGTTACCGCGTTGTTTTTCCCGGGGATCATCCTCCGGGTGAAAAGCATTGCCAGCGGCCGCAAAGGCCCCGGCATCATGCAGCCATGGAAGAATATCTGGGTGCTGCTGCACAAGGAAAGCGTGATCAGCACCACCACAAGTTATGTATTCAGGTTTGCCCCGGTACTCTACCTTGCCACGATCCTCTGTGCCATCCTTTTGCTGCCGTTCCCGGGAATGCCCTCCCTGCTGGGCTTTGAGGGTGATTTCGTACTGTTTGCCTACCTGCTTGCCCTCGGGAAGTTCCTCTTTATCCTGGGTGCACTCGATACCGGCAGCAGCTTCGAGGGGATGGGGGCCAACCGCGAAGCGCTCTACTCCATGCTGGCCGAACCTGCCTTCTTTATCCTCTTCGGGACCCTTGCCCTGCTGACAGGGCACACCTCCATGCAGCAGATTTTCGAATCTTTCCAGTTTGCGGGTCATAACTCTTACATCATCGGCTTTATCGCCGTTTACCTGCTGATCCAGATCGCCATGATCGAGAACAGCCGCATGCCTGTTGATGACCCGAAGACACACCTGGAGCTTACCATGATCCATGAGGTGATGATCCTCGATCACAGCGGCTTTGACCTGGCGCTGATCCATATCGGAACAGCCCTGAAATTCGCCATGTACGGTTTGCTGATCACCAACTTCCTGGTGCCGGTGGGTGGGGTGCTTGAGATGGTCGACGGGAAGGTGGGTATCGTAAACCACGCCGGACCCGTTTGGCTCCTGGCTGTGCAGGTTGGGTCTTGCCTGCTGGTACAGGCAGCATTTGCGGCATTGATCGGGCTGATGGAATCCTTCAGGGCCCGCAAGAAACTTGTCAGGAACCCCCAGTTTATCGTTACCCTGAGCTCCATTGCCCTGGTGGCCTTTATCCTGGTTTTGCTGATCACCTTTAAAATGATCCGTTAAGATGAATATCCTGGTCGTCATCGTCTTTGCCATTACCCTGATCTATCTCAGCATGACCGAGCGTTTCAGGATATATGCAGGGCTGATCGCCCTCCAGGGGGTGCTGCTTTTTGCCCTTTCGTTCCTCGAACTGGATGCCATCACTCTCATGACCCTGCTGTTTGTTGCGATTGAAACACTGGTTTTCAAGGTGGTGGTGGTCCCCTTCCTGCTCTTCCGCATCATCGAGAAGACAGGCGAGGCAAGGGTCCACGACAAGGCAATGCCCGGGTTTTATTCGCTGATGTTCGTCACAGCGGGATTGCTGCTCAGCATTGTGGTCTCCTTCTCGATGAATACCACCCCGGCCAACATGATCTACTTTATCGTCGCCTTTTTTGCCGTATATACCGGCATGTTTATGATCATCTCCCATAAAAAGATATTTTCCCACCTGGTGGGATTTCTGGTGATTGAAAATGCCGTGCTGCTGCTCTCCCTGGCCATCGGCAGCGAAATGCCGATGCTGATCAATATCGGCATTCTGCTCGATATCTTCGTCAGCGTGCTGATCCTGGGGATCTTCGTGATGAGGTTAAAACAGCATGCCCATGAACTGACGATGCTGAAAGATGATTAGAAACAGAGTAATGATGACATTGCTGCATAAGAACATAGGATGATGACGGAAGCCGGTTACCTGTTGATTGGTTTTTTTGTGATATCGCTCCTGATGGGGGCCCTGGCAGGGCTGTATCATAACAAATCGGTGGCGAAGGGGATCATGATCCTTTACGTTGCCGTTCATATTGCCTTTTCCGTGTACGGCTGGATGCACCTGGGCGAAACGGTCCTTGACTATTTTACCTTTGACCCGCTGGGGGTGTTGCTGTTGTCGATCCTGTCGATCCTCTCCGTCACGACGGTTTACCATGGCTTTATCTATGTGAAGGATGCCAACCCGAGGGTATATTCCATCTATCACGGCGCCCTCATTGCCCTCATTGCGTCGATGTCGGGGGCTTACTTGGCCAACGGGATGACCACCGTATGGATCTTCGTGGAGGCGACCACCCTGGCCGTGGCGGCGCTCATCTACCACGACCGCACCCCCATGGCGCTGGAGGCCACCTGGAAATATGTATTTGTCTGCTCCGTAGGGATTGCCCTGGCCTACCTGGGGATCCTGTTTCTCGGATTTACCGTACACGACGCACGACTGCTGCATCTCTCCTTCGGCACCATCACCGAAATTGCAAGGATGGCCAACCCGCTCTATCTGAAGATAGCCTTTGTATTTGTACTGGTTGGCTACAGTACTAAGATGGGCCTTTTCCCCATGCATACGGTCACGGTCGACGCCCACACGGTTTCGCCGCCGCCCATCAGTGCCTTTATCTCGACCACCCTGATGAACGTGGGGTTCCTGGCGATTTTCCGCATCTATGCCCTCTTTTCGGCTACCACCATCCTCCCCTTTATGAACCATGTGCTGATTCTTTCCGGCGTTCTGTCGCTGCTGGTATCGGCTGGATACATGCTCAAGGCCAAGCACAACAAGCGGATGCTGGCCTATTCGAGCCTCGAAAACATGGGCATCGTGGCCATCGCCCTTGGGGTTGGCGGGATCGGTTATTACGCAGCCATCCTGCATATCGTGCTCCACTCTTTTACCAAGGCGGGGTTGTTCTACCAGATGGGACAGTCGTACAAGGTCATGGGAACCTACAAACTCGACGAGTCGGGAAATTACATGGCCCTGTATCCCGCCGGTGCTACCGCGCTGTTGCTTGGCTTTTTGTGCATCACGGCCATTCCCCCTTCCGGGATGTTTATCTCCGAACTGCTTGTGATGAAGGCGATGGTCGGCGCGCACGATTACCTGCTGCTGGGCGTTACCGCCCTGTTGCTCTGTTTTGTGTTGTATGCACTGCTTACCCGGGTGCTGCACATCGCTTATTCCCAGCCCCGAGAAAAGCCGCTGCATGAGATGCACAGGGTAAACCCATGGCAGTCGGCCAGCCAGTATTTTCTGTTCGGACTGGTTATTTTCATCTGCTTTTTCCAGCCGGGCCCCTTCCGCCATCTGATAGAATCGATCATCAATGCCTTGCCGAAATGACAGACAGGAGATTCACCGAATTGCTGACCAACCCCGGAACCATTAAACTGGCCGACATCCCCGTGCTGGAATATGCTGAATTTTCGGCCTTCGTCGACCTGCTGATGGGAGAGGAGGGAACACACTGTGTAGCCTACTTTTCCTTTCCCCGGGAGGATTGTTACCAGCTGATCTGCTGTATGGGTGCCGATGAAAATCATGCCGTTGTAATATTTTCGCATGTAGTGCCGAAGCAGCCTGCCCCATCGCTGCCATCACTGACGGTAAAAAATTTCCAGTTCCACATCTTTGAACGTGAGATCCACGAAAATACGGGCATCGCCTTCCCTGGCCACCCGTGGCTGAAACCTGTGCGCTTCCCTTACGGCCAGGCCGATCCGGAGAAGGTGATGGATGCCTATCCCTTTTATACCATCGAAGGGGAGGAGTTGCATGAAGTGGGCGTAGGCCCGATCCATGCCGGGGTTATTGAACCCGGCTATTTCCGGTTTATCTGTAACGGCGAGAAGGTGCTTCACCTGGAGATCCATCTTGGTTACCAGCACCGCGGTGTTGAGAGGCTCTTCATCGAAAACCAGGGTTTGCTGTACCAGTCACTGCTGGCCGAAACCATCGCCGGAGATACCGCGGTGGGCCATTCACTGGCCTATGCCGGTGTGGTCGAATCGCTGGCAGGGTTCACCGTGTCTGAACAGCTTTCCAGGGAACGGATCATCGCCCTGGAACTCGAACGGATCGCCGTCCATATCGGCGATACAGCAGCCATCTGTACCGACATCGCCTACCAGTTTGGCCAGGTCGTCAACGAAGCCCTGCGCACGGTTGTTATCAACACCACCCAGCTGTGGTGCGGCAACCGGTTTGGCAAGGGGCTGGTCCGGCCAGGGGGTACCCATTATCCGATGACCGGCACGGTTGCATCGGTGGTGCTGAAAAACCTGCAGGATGTCGAAGAACGTTATCAGCAGATTACCTCTAAATTGTTTTCGCTGCCCAGTGTGCTGAGCCGGTTCGAGGGGACGGGAAAAGTAACGACCATGCAGGCCTCGCTGGCCGGGGCCGTGGGGATGGCTGCCAGGAGCAGCGGCATGTACCGTGATATCCGCTGGTCGCACCCTTTTTCAGCCTATAAAGGCTCCCTCTATGAACCCGCCATGCTGAATAAGGGGGATGTGTGGTCGAGGGTGATGCTGCGGAAACTGGAGGTTGAAAAATCGCTGGCTGAGATCAGGGAATTATTAGGTGAAATTGCGAAAGACCAATCTCATCCCAAACCCCTGGAAAACCTGGAACCGGGAAGCGGAACGCCGCGATACGACCTGACACTGGCCCCTTCGACACTTGCCATCTCCATGGTGGAGGGCTGGCGCGGGGAGATCTGCCATATAGCCGTCACCGGGGAGACCGGGGCCATCAACCAATACAAGGCGAAGGACCCTTCGCTCCATAACTGGATGGCGCTGGCGTTGGCGGTGAGGAACCAGGAGATCTCCGATTTTCCGCTGTGCAACAAGAGTTTTAACCTGAGCTATTGTGGAAATGACCTGTAAAATCCGACCCGATGCCATTTAAGGAGCTGAATATCTTCCGCCGTCATGGCCGCCAGTTTGTCCCCGACCTCCGGGGTGTTTTACTGCCCGCCATATTCAGGGGCAAGCCCGTAATCAGCGGGGAGATCACCCCGGCCGAAACGGGGATGGTCGCCAGGCTTTGCCCGGTGGGCGCCATCGCACCCGGTCCCTGTTCCATCGACCTGGGCAGGTGTGTGTTCTGCAGGGAGTGCGAATTTGCCCTTCCCGCAAAGATCACTTTTACCAGCGATTATAAGATCGCCACCAATGTGCGCGAAAACCTGGTGGTCAAAGCTGGCGACGCTGCTCCGGTGAAGCTTGATCCTGACAAAGTACGCGGGGAGATCCGCAACCTGTTCCGCCATGCCCTTAAACTGCGCCAGGTGTCGGCCGGGGGCGACAACTCCGCCGAGATGGAGCTGAATGCCGCCGGCAATGTGAACTTCGACATGGGCCGCTATGGCATCGAATTCGTGGCATCGCCCCGTCATGCCGACGGGATCGTCATCACCGGACCCGTCTCGGGCAATATGGCCGAAGCCCTGCAGATCTGCTATGATGCGGTTCCCGCACCGAAGATCATCATCCTCACCGGCGCCGATGCCATCAGCGGGGGGCTCTTTGCCGAAAGCCCGGCGCTGAAGCGTGATTTCATCGCTGACCATGCCATCGACCTTTATGTACCGGGAAACCCGCCCCATCCGCTGACCTTTATCAACGGGATAATGGACCTGTTAGGGATCAGGTGATTTCCCGGCCGCAGCCGATGATTGCACGGGTTACGGGATACAGGGGGTGACCAGCTCATTTGGCTGGTTGTGCGGGGTGACCCAGGGTTTTTCGATGCACGGGGTGACCAGTTCATTGGGTTGATTGTGCGGGGTGACCCACGGTTTGCTGATCACCAGGGTGAATACGCCAAACATGGCTGCCAGTCCGAAAATCATTATCTTTTCCATAATGTGTCATTTCAAAGGGTGTAACGTATATTGACGATTCAAAGCTACAACCCCGCCGGGTCGCGATCAATTCTATTCTGTATCCCGCCATGCTGCGCCATTGAGGATCAACTGACAGCAGGTAAACAGGTTCAGCCCGGATTCCGGCATTTTCACCGGGACTACCGGCATACACAGGCAAAACGGGGAGATTCAGAGATTAAAAATGGGGGAATAACCCTGCGGGCCTGTTGGGGGTTTGTGGTAAAGTTTTATATTTTCCCCGCTTTTCCGCCCCTCACCGTGGGGCGGGAAGGTGCTATTTTGCAACCGTAAGCTCTGTCTTTCCCGAGACCAGCTTTACATGACATTTATCGTTCCCGACGACATAGGGAGTGTTGACCAGTTCGGCCGTTCCCCTGATACCATGAAATTCGAACCCAGTGCCGCCTTCGGTGGTCATGCCCATCTTCCCGTCGGTAAAGAGGGTATAGATCCCGTGGATCCTATTGATACTGTCGGTAAAGGGATTCTCCTTTGAGAAGTCGATAATTTCTCCGGTGGAGGTTTTCTTCACAAAATAGCGGCTCAGAAGCACCGGGTTCGCTGCTGAATCCTTAATTGTAACGTTGAGCATGCGGTATTCCTCGGTGCAGGCCGTCTGCTTGTTTTGCGTACAGGAAATGAGCGATACTAGCACAAACAGCAGGAGTGCCGGTTGCCGGGTTGCCGGGTTGCAATGCTGCCCGGCCCGATTAACCCGTGTACCAGGCAGATGACCTGCTTTTTGAAGGAATCTTTGTATTTTCATAATCTCCTGTTAATTTTTTCTGTTCTACGGAACATGGTTCCCCCATTATGGAAAAATAACGATTTGTAAAGGAATTTAGTATACTAATATTTCCCTTGTTACTGCGGTAACTTATTCGTAATATAATGGTTATCTGTTAATAATTGTGATACTAAATATTTACCGGATGGATAGATAATATCCGCCATGTGTCGGATGGAGATTCGTTAGGCAAAATTGTCTAAACAGGAACACAGTCTTCATTGAAAACAAATATGAATTCAACAGACCTATATAAAATCACCTTAAAGAAGAACGCTTCTTTAACATTTACATTATTTTCAGGAGTTGCAATTATTATTAGTCTAATGATTTTATCAACAATTATTTATGGTTTAATAGGTGAACCCGAAAGGATTGAAGAATTTATATTTATTGTCCTGCTACTTTCACTTTTTATTATTTTCATAATGGACAAATTATTGTGGCAAATTCGTGGAAAAGAAAACTTGATTATTAATAAGAATCACTGTTGTCCGGTAAAACTTTAAAGTAGGGTTGGCCGGTTAAGGCCAACCCATGATG
>CAIYQH010000311.1 GCA_903928285.1 uncultured Bacteroidales bacterium | reverse complement strand
CGTTCAGATCATAAACAAAATTTCCGCAATAGATCAGTGAATTCTCGGGAAGGGCATCACCATCCTTTACGATTTTGGCTAATTTGTTGCCGGCGCCGTCGTAAATATAATCGACCTTCTCCCCGTTGCCGAAGTCGAGCTCCTCGGGTTTGTTGAGGTAACTGTATAAGATCGTGTCGATTCCCTTGTCGGCCGATTTAACCATGTTCCCGTTTTTGTCGTACCAAAAGCCCTGTGTGGCGGAGGTTCCTCCGGGATAGTCGGCAACATTGGGAACATCGCCGGTGGGATCGGTAATATAACCAAGCTGGTTGCCGTCATTCAGGTAGGTATAACCCAGCAGGTCGATCGCGCTGTTGCCGGCGCCATAGCGGTGAAGCGTTGTAAGATTCCCGTTTGCATCGTAGGCAAGATCCTTTTCATCGAAGGAGCCGTCGTGGGAATAGCCGTTGCCGTTACCCTGGTAATAGGCGCCGGAGGTTAACCGGTCAAGGTCGTCGTAGTTGTATGCATAGGCGCTTTTCACCCCGTCATGGTTGGTGGCCCAGTTTACGGAGGAGATGTTCCCGTTATACTGAAGGGGGGCGGAAAGTCCGGTCATGGCATCGCTGTAATGCAATTTCATCGCAAATATATCATTTTTCGCGGCAGTATTGTCAGGATCGTTGATGGCGGTGAGCCAGCCGCGGATATTATAGTGGAAATCGGTTTTCTGGATAAAGGGAGGGTAGCCTCCGGCAGCCCATTCTGAATGGATTTGTTTTGTTGCCATCTGCCCCATTGCGTTGTAATGCATGGAGGCGAGCATCACAGTGGGCTGGTTGGGCAACCCTTCGAGGGTGTGCTCGAGCATCCTGCCGCGATGATCGTAAGCATAATTTTCCGTAAACACAATGGTTTTGGTAAAAGCTTTGTGCGAAGTCTTTTCAATATCCAGTTGCCCGCCGAATGAATATTTACTGGTAATCACATCGCGCCCGTCGGCACTTGCGTTATCCGCAACAGTCTGAAGCGTGCGGTACCGGTTGTCGTAATAGGTTGCACTTGTAATCCAGTCTTTCAGTATGGACCCGCCATTCATAACCCTCACCTTCGTGCCTGTAGGTTTATCCTTCGCGGCATTGAGTACTTCAGTTGTGCTTACTATGCCGTTTGTGTTGTCGAAATCATAATTATTTTTGGCAAAACCATACTCATCATAGTAGTTGACGCTCAATACATCATAGGTACAGCCTGAAGGGCAAAGCTTTGAGCAAACATTTCTGGTATAGCCATGATCGGTGTTGTTATAATTGCCGTTGATACTTTCGTTCAGATTGATTACTGCAGTATTATAGTAATCCTGCATCTGCACCTTGCTGAGTGAGGCGCTATGCTGGTAAATACCGCTCATCACCGGCCTGTTGAATGGATCGTAACAGGTTAACATCCAATTCTTTTGATCTTCTGACCTCATTTTTCCATCCTGGCTCATGACGAGCCGGTCGCGTTTATCATACACCATGAGCACCGAATCTGCCCCGGGCAGTTTTTTACTTACCAGCCGGTGCCGGGAATCATAACGGGAATAATAGCAAAGAAAGGTATTCAAGGGTGTGGTTGCCTTGGGGGGAACCACCGCCCGCAACAATCCGAAATCATCGTAGATATAGATCGTTTTACGTGAAGAATTGCCATCAAGTTTCTCGATCATCACCACCTTTCCGGTTTTATCTTTATATTCCTTCGTGACCGATTGGTTTGCCCCTTTGTTTTCATTTTTGGTGATATTGACATATAAGGTGCCTGGGCCGTAAGCAAAAGAGCTGAAAGAATTGTTTTCAGGTTTCCAGCTGACCAGGTATGAGTCGTTGACAGTATATTCCATCTCCATCACATGTTCCTGATCAGGGGCGTTGGGTTTAAAGGCCCAGTCGGCGCCCGGCGACGATTGTTTCAATACCCTGTTCAGGGGGGATTCTTCGTATAATGGTTTTGAAAACCCGAAGTCCCTGTTGGCTATTCCGAAATTATTTTCGATAAAATTTTTCTGTTTTCCCAGATCATTTTCTTCATACTTGCCATTCCGGCCAGTTTCTGATTCATAGGGCAGGTAATTGGCATAGGGTCGGCCAACCGCATCATACCAGTATGGTTTG
>CAIYQH010000310.1 GCA_903928285.1 uncultured Bacteroidales bacterium | reverse complement strand
GGCCCTGTATGCATCCAGCCATTCAGATGAAACCGAACGCATCACCCTGTCACGGTTACTCCTGCCATTCCAGAAGGGGATGATCACCTCTTCATAGCTTTTCCTGGTTTCGCCATCAACCCTGAAGGAGACCTTTTTGCGCTGATCCAGGATATCCAGGTCATCCAGCGTATGGAGGCAGATCTCGGGAAAGGTGGGACAGGCTTTGGGAGCGGGGCCGCGTTCGCCGACGATCAATTCCCCCGGGTTATAGCAAAGCTCTTTATGGGTGAGGATATAATCGAGAGTCATGGCGCGCATGACAGGCACCGATACCTCACGGTCAATGCCGCAAGCGTAAAATCGGGTCACCAGCAGCGCACGTTCGGCTGAAATACGGTTAACCGCCTTCAGGCTGGCTTCGCGGAGAAAACTGATACGGTCGGTCATAGGATGGTTTTTGGGAGGTACTGGCCTACGGGTGGCAGGATGTGCAAAGTTAAAATAAATGATCCAATTTATTAAGGTTACAGTTTGGTTTGTGCTTAGCTTAAGCGTGGCCGGGGTTGCCGGCTTTTTTCACCACAGCAGGCACATAGGGCACAATAGGAAACAAGTAGTTCTGATGTGCTTTATGTGCCTATTGCGGTTTATGTCCCGATGTACCACCAAATCCTGATTTTTCCTCTTGTCCTGAAATTGTCCTAAATTTGCAGCGAAAATTGCAAACTTACGCCTCCATGAAACAACTCTTCCTATTCCTCCTCCTTGGATTGGTTTCAATCCCTGTCATGGCGCAAAACGCTGTCGGCTTCGATGCAGGGTACCTGCGATCCCATACCAGTATCGCCGAGTACATCCGCACAGGCCGCAGCACCAGCCTGCTTGATTCGGTGAGTATCGATCCCGACTATGCATCGTTCCAGGCAGCTTTCACAACCGATATCGACCTGGGTAAAGGGCTCTTCCTCTCAACGGGATTTCATTATGTCAGGAAGGGGATGAAAAGGGTTGCCTTCAGCGACTCAGCAACCACTTACTATGTTGAGGCAACCCAGCACTATGTCGGCTTGTCGGTGCTCATTGAATATCATTACAAAATAAAAAAGAGCAGGTTCGGTATTTTTGCCGGAGCCGGCCCTCAGATTGATTTTGCGGTGGGAAAACAAAACAATGGCGTACTTTTTTCAGGGAAAGGCACCAATTTACTGATGCCCTTTTGCCGTTTCAGTGAAACTGACCTTTCGATCGCAGCGGAGGCCGGCCCCAGCTACAAAATCGGCCCCGGCGACCTCATCGTGAAGTTTTGTTACCATTACGGACTAAGCGATGTGCTCGAAGATCCTTATGTCATCGGAAGGAGTTCCTCCTTTGGTATTTCTGTTGGGTATATGGTGAAGTTGAAATAGGGTAATCCTATCTGTTAAAGATGACCTTCCGAAGGGTTATCCTCCGATACTGACCTTCATTCCCAAATCTTCAAATTGTTTTTTCAACGGCAGAAGATCTTCCGGTATCAGGTCGGGAAGATGCTGCAGTTGGTTTGGTTTACTGAATCTCCGGTATTTTTCCTTTGCCAATGAATGATAGGGTAACAGGCTGAGAGGCGGTAACGGTGCAGGAAGATCGTTTGCCAGGAAAGCTATCATACCGGTGATATTTTCAGGTATATCGGTTATTCCGGGAATAACAGGAACCCGCAGGATAAGGTTTTTCCCCGCTTGATGAAGGTATTTAAGATTACCAAGAATAACCTGGTTTGAAACGCCGGTATATTTCCTGTGAAGTTCGTTGTTCATGATTTTCAGGTCAAACAGGACGAGGTCGGCAAGACTTGCCGTATGTTCCATGGCCTCGCGGGTTGCATAGCCTGAGGTGTCGAGGGTTGTGTGGAACCCTCTTTGCCGGCAGGCCTTCAGCAATTCAGCCAGGAATGACTCCTGCAGCATGGGTTCGCCACCCGAGAAGGTAACCCCGCCAGAGGATTCTTCATAAAAAATCCGGTCCTGTTCCAGTTCGGTCATCACCTCGTCAACCGTCATCCATTTTCCCGTGATTTCCGCCCGGTCGAGGGCCTTCCCGTCGAGACTCAGGTGCCTGACGGAGGTTTCGGGAGAAACATCGCGGCTTTCGGGATTATGGCACCACCAGCATGAAAGCGGGCATCCCTTGAAGAAAACAGTTGTTCGTATGCCCGGGCCATCATGCACGCAGAACCTGCGGATATCAAATACCAGGCCTGTTCCAGGGATCATGGCTTACTGTTCGGTATAAAACCTGATCATCCTGACGATCGCATCGCTGCAAACCGGGCAGAATCCCTTTGCTTCGTTGCTTTTCATGCGGCAATCCATCATGGGGCTGTAAATTCCCCTGGAAAGGTATCCGCCTCCTTCAAACATCCCTGTGGCCGTTTTGAATTTGTCGGTCCGGGGCGTGGGAAGGGGTATTTCGGGGGTCACCATCTTTTTCCATTTTGAGTCGAAGTTTACATTGGTCGTGATATTGGGCTCCCAGGGCTCGAATTTGAGGTTGTAATAATCGCTATAGGTTACTTCAGAGGTATAGTACTCGTCGGCAAGGCCGGCAAACTCATGACCGAATTCGTGGATGGCCACGATCTGCGAAAGTTGATGGTTGACCGTACCCTCTCCGTAATGGTTGTAAAACCCGCCTCCCCCGTAGCGGCTGCTGTTGATCAGCACGAAAATGACATCATAGGGCACCGTGGCTGCAATATCGTACACCGATTTGGTGTCGAAGGTGGTCAGGTACCGGTCCATGTCGAAGGTGTAGAAACTGCTATGGATATTGGTGTTTACGTAAACATCCTTACCCGGGATGGTGATCCCTGATTCGTCGGAGGGTGATTCAATGGCATAAAAATTGAATTGATCGTTATTGCTGGAATAGGGCTCAACCGACATGAAATAATCCCTCATTCTTGCAGCATCTTTCCTGAATTTTTCCATCTCCCCGGCCGTATATCCTTCGGCGATGAAGGCAATATCCACATGGTTTGCGGGATCACCGGCATCTTTGATCTTAATGAACGGGTAGGTATGAATGACTTCATGGTTGATGAAATAGTCGGTAGGATTGATATACCGTTCGAACAGGGTTTCAAACTTATCGGTTTCGTACGACCGTTTTTCAATGACAAACCGGATGGTGTGTTTAGGGTAGGGCACCACGGCGGTCATGGGGAAGGCCCGTTTCATCTTTTTGGCTTCTGCCGTGCCTTTCCATTCCTGGAACAGCGAGCTGAACCCCCTTGAAAAGAGCAGCCTGTTCGACGCAGAATCGTAGGCCATGTAACGGTAACTGCCGTAATTAAAGGGATCCGTGAGGTTTTTGTGTGGCCCGCCCCAATTTGGTTCCTCCTTCATCTGGCTGAAATAGACGATCTCCGATTTTGCATCGCCGGCAAGGAAATAGTCGATCCGCAAAGTGGATGGTTTGAAAGCCGTGTTAAACGATGTTGCATCATCCGTAACGGGCACGGCTGTCATTATCGCTGTGTTATCTTTCTGTGAAAAACCGCTTCCCGGCATACTCATCGCCGTAACAGCCATGAAGGCCAACCCTGTTTTTAAAATATTCATATACTGAAGTTTATTAAATTTTATATCTGATTGATCACAATTGTAACAGTAATGAACCTTAAACTATTTTGCAATAAAAGTACCCACCCGTGACCCTCACCTTCCGTTAATTTACCAGGTCTCTTACCTGCACTACGATCATCCCCATGAGCATTAAAAGGCAGCCGATTATCATCCGCCGGGTAAGGTGTTCGTTCAGGAGCAGCCACCCGGCCAATACTGCAAAGGCTGCCTCCAGGCTTAAAATGATGGAGGCATAGGCAGGATGCGCAGTTTTCTGTGCAATTACCTGCAGTGTATAGGCTAATCCTACCGACAGGATGCCCCCGTAAGCGATCGGGATCCAGCCCTGCAGGATCGAAACCAGGTTTACCGGCTCAATGGCAAAGGCGAAGATGAGGTTGATCAGGGCACAGATGGCAAACTGGATCGCAGCTAACAGGAAACTGTCCATCAATGGCGAGAGCCAGGCGATGAAGAGCACATGGAAGGTGAAGATGATGGCGCAATACAGCACCAGTTTATCGCCATGGGCGATGGTGAAACCACCTGTCATGCTCAGCAGGTAAAGCCCGGTAACCGATAACGCGGCGCCAATCCAGATGGTGAAATGGGGGCGCTGGCCAAACAGGAGTCCGACAATAGGTACGAAAACTACATAAAGACCAGTGATAAAACCTGCCTTACCGGCCGAGGTCTCCTGCAAGCCCAGCTGCTGCAGCGAAACCCCGCCAAACAGGAGCAAGCCTGTCATCAGGCAGCCAACCAGGATCTTCCTCCGGTCGGCAGGGTGAGAGATCTTCACCAGAGGGGTGCTTTTCGAGGCATTGTAAAACAGGAAGGGCAGGATGACCAGGGTACCCATGGTAAACCGCACGCCGTTGTAAGTAAACGGGCCAACATAGTTCATGCCGGCTCGCTGTGCCACGAAGGCAAACCCCCAGATAATGGCGGCCAGGAAAAGGATTAAGTCGGATCGTAGTTTCATGATCTATTCAACAGTGATTTCATCCGCAAAAATCCAGGATTTACTTCCTGCCCCGGGATGCCAGGAAGGGCAAAGGCCGCGGTTTTTCGCAACAATTTTTACATACCGAACCTTTGCGATCTTTATATCAAGCGAAAATTCCTTTAATTTCACCTCATCCAGTTTTTCATCCACGTCGTTGATTACCGTGCCGGCCTTTGTATAGTTTTTGCCGTCGTCGGAAAGCCAGTAGGTCACCTCACTTGGCATAAATATCCAGGCTCCCTGGTCCTGCAGACAGCCGATGGAAAGATGATGCAGCTGTGTTGCAGCGCCCAGGTCGATGACCGCATCGATATTTTCACCCTCATAGCCTTGCCAGGCTCCGGTTTTAAAGCTGGTGGAACCACGGATGAAGTCGATCAGCGCCAGGTCGCCGCCTGCCGAATACTGACCGGCATAATGGGTATTCAGGGTGATTTTGCGATTCTTAGGGATTCTGATAAACTTTGCCTCGATCGGGAAACTTCTGGTGGTCTCCTTTCCCTTTGCAAAGGCACGTAACGTGGTTGTTTTCCTGATCAGCAGCGGCCGTTCATAAATGGCCGACCTGTCCGACGGCTCCGAACCGTCGAGGGAAAAATGAATTTCGGCCTCCGGCATGGCGCACGAGAGTCCGACGACAGTTGAATCCATAAAGGTACGGCTTCCCTGGTGGACCGATGGCACCGGGGTGATCTGGAATTCAGAGATGTAGGAATCGGGGAACCCCCCGTAGCCGCTGCCCCAGGCCTTGTTGGGCAAAGGCCCCATGTTGAATACCAATTCCCCGCCCAATTTGATATCCGACTGTTTAATAAAGCACTTAGTATAGGGCTTTCCATTCAGGCTTGCCGACTGGATATAGAAATTCTGATCACTGCCATTGTTGGCCTTTATCACGAATTTCTTGCCGTTGTCAAGGTTGATCACCGCTTTCGGGAAGACAGGCGTGCCGAAGGCATAGATTCCCGAGCCGGGCGTTACGGTATAGATGCCCAGGGCGCTCAGGACATACCAGGCCGACATCTGGCCGCAATCCTCGTTGCCGATCAGCCCGTCGGGACTGTTTTTATAGAAATCACGACAGATACGGTGCACCACCCGCTGGGTTTCCCAGGGTGTTCCTGCATAATCGTAAAGGTAGGCCATGTGGTGACTGGGTTCATTACCATGGGCATACTGCCCGATGAGCCCGCTGATGTCGGCCTGGTCGCGGCCCGTGGTTTTTGAATCGGCGGTAAACAGGGCATCCAGTTTGAGTTTGAAATTGTTCCGCCCCCCCATCAGGTACATCAGCCCGGCAAGATCCTGCGGCACATAAAAGCTGTATTGCCAGCTGTTTGCCTCTGTGTAGTTGAAATTCACCTCGGCTGGATCAAAGGGGGTGAACCAGGTTTCATTCGACTTGGCACGCATGAAGCCGGTAATCCTGTCGTAGACGTTTTTATAGTTTTGGGCGCGGACCAGGTATTTTTTATAATCTTCCTGCTTGTCGAGCGAACGGGCCATCATGGCAATACACCAGTCGTCGTAAGCATATTCAAGGGTTTTGGATACCGATTCCCCTTCGTGGTCGGCAGGGATATAGCCCTTTGTCTTATAATCCTTCAGCCCGAGATGATCCTGTTCGGCACTGTGTTTCATCGCGTCGAGCGCCCAGAAGCCGTCAAAACCACGGATCCCGCTCATCCACGCGTCGGCGATCACCGGCACTGCATGATAACCGATCATACATCCCGTTTCGTTGCCCGAAAGTTCCCAAACGGGTAACATGCCACCCTCTTTGAACTGGGTCAGGAAGGTGTTGACAAAATCGCTGACACGCTTGGGTTGAATCAAGGTATAAAGCGGGTTTGCAGCACGGTAGGTATCCCAGAGAGAAAATACTGTGTAATAGTCAAAGCCTTCTGCCTTGTGTACCTTCAGATCCCTGCCCCTGTATTGTCCATCCACATCGCAATAGATATTGGGCTGCAGCATGGTGTGATAAAGTGCTGTATAAAACATCACCTGCTGGTCATGCGTGCCCTCCTCAACCGTTATTTTAGAGAGTTCCTTGTTCCATAGTTCAGCGGCTTTGCCGGCAACCTCTTCAAAATCCCAGCCGGGGATTTCCGCATCAAGGTTCAGGCGGGCACCCTCGATACTGACTCCCGAGATGCCAACCTTGACCAGGATGTTTTCACCGCCCGTGGTTTCGAAATTGAAGAGGGCCTTGATGTCATCGCCGTTGACCTCCATGACCTCTGTTGAGAGTTTCCCGGAGGAGGAGAGGGTATGCGATTTGAATGGTTTGGAGAATCTTGCCACGAAGTAAACCATCTGTTTTGCAGCCCAGGCCTGGGAGATACGAAAGCCCTCCACCTCGGCGGGGCCGGTGATCTTAAGTCCCGATTCCATCACCTTGTCGCGGTGTTTCAGGTCAACGACGATGTTGTCGGGGCCTGTTGCCGGAAAGGTATAACGGTGAAAACCGGCACGGGCCGTGGCGGTGAGCCGGGCAGTGACCCTGTTCTTTATCAGGTCAACCCTGTAATATCCCGGTGATGCCACCTCATCCTTTTTTTTAAAGTTTGAGGCATAATCATAGTTGCTTAGAGTTACGTCACCGGCAACGGGCATGATCAGGATATCACCGTAATCGGAGCAACCGGTGCCGCTTAGATGGGTATGGCTGAACCCATAGATCACCGAATCGCTGGTATGATAGGCCGAACATCCGTCCCACCCGTCGAGACGGGTGTCGGGACTGAGTTGCACCATCCCGAAAGGCACGCTCGCTCCCGGGAAGGTGTGCCCGTGGCCGCCTGTACCGATGAACGGGTTGACGCGGTCGGTCAGCAATGCCGGCTTCTGCGAATGGCACGACGGTGTAAAGGCTGCCAGCAGGAAGACCAGCGCCAGCACCGGAACACTCTTTTTACTGTTTTGATTCACGAACATAGGGTTGATTTAATCAATAGGTGTCGGCCAGGCTCTTTAACATGATAAGGTCGCCCATCCCGGGAAGCTTTTTCTTTGTAGCAAACTGGATCTCAACAGGCACACCCGGTAAAAGATCGAAATAATTATCTGAAAATTCGCCCCTGACCTGAGTGGAAAGAAAAAGGTTTTTAACCAGTTTATTGCTCGAAAGTTTGATGGAATAACCATTCTCCGTTTCAACAACCTGTTTATCGATAACTGCTGCCTGTAGCCGCATCTCCTTTGGGGAGACAAAATAGAGGAGGCCTTGTTCGTTCAGCTTTTCAGCACGCGGATCGGTGCCTGCAAGGGTAACCTGCAACACGAGGGCCTCAGGATTCAGCACCCCGGTAAGCAAAGCCTGCAGGGTGTCAAAACAGACCTTGCAGCTGTTTGGCGCAATATCGGTGATTATTTTCTTTTCAAACCATGTTTTCCCCTCAAACCCGATGAGTTTAACCGTCAACAGCGCCTTTTGGTCAACCATGCAGTCGGAATTCACATACACCCTGACATGACCGTTTTCAACCACGGGCGAAACCAGGACCTTTGCATAGAGATGGGGAAGCAGGTATTGCAACGCCTTCTTTTTACCATAATAATCCCGTGCGGACCAGGAGACCACGGGCCAGCAATCGTTAAGCTGCCAGAACATGGTGCCCATGCACCACGGTTTTGCACGGCGGTGGGCCTCGATGGCCGTTTTCATCCCCTATGCCTGCAGGAGCTGGCTTACGTAGGCATAGGATTCGAAATCCTTCGGTTTCTTATAATCGCGCAACAGGTATTCATCAATGGTTTCAAATCCTGCCGGATGTTTCTGGTGCGCCTTCATCACCGGGGAACCTGCAACACGGTCGGTTGCACCGGTGAACCTGTTGATCGTTGACAGGTCGGGAAAACTCTGGAAGCCATACTCCGACATAAAACGCCCTACCTTTCTTTCGTAGGTCGAAAAGGGTTCCTTGCCCCACCAAACGCCCCAGTAATGGGAGTCGCCGTTAGTCATACTCTCCGGCCGGCCCCAGCCGACCAATGGAGAAGAGGGGATATAGGGCCGCAGGGTATCGAAGCCATGTACGTTGTTGGGAAGGATGACATTGAAGATCATCTTGTAATCTTTATAGATCCTGGCTGAGTCCTCTTCCGAATAGCCCAGCTGTTTCTGCCATCCCCAGTTCTTCCATCCCTCGTCTATTTCATTGTTGCCGCACCAAAGGGCGATGCTGGGATGACGCCGAAGCCTGACGATGTTCTGAATGGCCTCATCCCTTAAATTGTCTAAGAATTTTTTGCCTCCCGGGTACATGGCGCAGGCAAACATGAAATCCTGCCACACCAGGATGCCGTTTTCATCGCAGAGGTCGTAAAAGAGGTCGTTTTCATAGATACCGCCTCCCCAAACCCTCAGCATGTTCATGTTGGCCTCCTTCACATCGCTGATCAGCGCCCGGTAAGCGGAATCCTTCACCCTGGGCAGGAAGTTGTCCTGGGGGACGTAGTTGGCACCCTTGATAAATACCGGCATGCCGTTGACCTTGAAATAAAATGACCTGCCGGCCGAGTCCTTGGCCTGCACCAGTTCGAGGTTTCGAAGCCCCACCTTCTGATGTCCCCTGTCGACGATCTTATTGTCGAAATAGACCTCGTATCTGAAATCATACAGTTTCTGGCTGCCCATGCCATTGGGCCACCAGCGTTCGGGATTTTTAAGGATGATATCGCCCCTGAGGATGTTGGCGCCGCGCGCCAGGACGATCGATTGCCGCATCACCTCCGCCGTGTCGAGGTAAATCCTAACCTCGCAGGGGTTGTCGAGTTCGGCATACATGGTAAACTGGGCCGATAACTTGGCAAGGGTATCAGAAAGCTCTTTCTGGATGAAATGGACATTGATCACATTCAGCGCTCCCCATTTGCGGATGGAGACCGGCCTCCAGATTCCGCTGGTCACAAGCGTCGGGCCCCAGTCCCAGCCAAAGTGATAGGCCGCCTTGCGGCAAACCACCTTCTCGTCGCCAGGAAGTTTGGCAGGCAGTTGTCCGTACCGGGATTTGTTTTCGGGGTTGACAGCCGGGAACTGGATTCTCAGGACATTGGCGCCAATATGCAGGTATCGTTTGATATCGACATACCATTCGCGGAACATATTGTCGGACACCAGGATGAGCGAATCGTTGAGGTAAACGTTGGCATAAGTGTCGAGTCCTTTGCAAACCAGCTCGATGTGGCGGGATTCGAAATTATCTGCGCCATACTGGAAGGTCTTCATATATTCCCAACCCACCTCGCCGATCCACTGGACCTTCGATTCATTATCAGCCATGTAGGGATCAGGGATCGCCTTGTTACGCATCAGGTCAAGATGAACCACACCCGGAACTTTGGCCGGCATCCATTCCCTGGTTCCCGCCCTGCGGAATTTCCAGTTGCCATCAAGCGATAAGGTATTGATCTCCTGTGCCGAAACTGCATTGGCGAGGAGCACTATCCAGATAAGTATAAAGGGAGCGTAATAACGATTCATAAAACATGTTTTGACACCGCAAATTTATCATTAAAACGGTTACCCATGGGCATCTGATTAACAATAAATGTGCTGTGAAGCCAGTCAGAAACCCTCAAATTCAGAAAACACAACAGACTGTTTAACTTTACATAATGATTTTTATTCCTGTAAATATAGTCCTGAAGTCCCATTTAACATTTCTGC
>CAIYQH010000309.1 GCA_903928285.1 uncultured Bacteroidales bacterium | reverse complement strand
TCGGGATGTTGCTTTGTAATCCTTTTCAGGGATTCATAGGTAAACCACCCGATTCCTTCGAGCTTATCCCGGATGAGCAGCCTGGTATTAACAGCAATGTTCATTAATTTTCTTAACTTTGTAGCAAATATCTGAATATTTTTTGAGTTATAATGAAAAGTTACCACTCCCGGTAGCTTTTATTCTTGGTTCATGCAGCGGAAGTTCCTGACAAACCTGGGGTTACTCCTTTTTTTAAATCTTCTCATAAAACCCATATGGATTTTTGGGATTGACCTTACCGTGCAGCGGAATGTTGGGGTGGGCGAGTATGGTTTCTACTTTGTGATCCTGAATTTTTCTTTCCTCTTTAATATTATCCTCGATTTCGGGATCACCAATTTCAACAACCGTAACATAGCACAACACAACCACCTGTTAAACAAGCATTTTTCAGGGATTTTGGTGTTGAAACTTTTACTTGGCCTGGTCTATGTGGTGATCGCCTTTGTCATTGCCATGATCCTGCGGTTTAGTCCGGCCCAGTTCTGGTTATTGGGCTGGCTGGCACTTAACCAGTTTCTGCTCTCTTTTATCCTTTATCTGCGCTCGAATATTTCAGGATTCCTGATGTTCAAAACCGATAGTTTCCTGTCGGTGCTCGACCGGCTGCTGATGATTTTTTTCTGCGGAATCCTGTTATGGGGGCATATCACGATCTCCAAATTCAGGGTTGAATGGTTTGTTTATTGTCAGACAGCTGCTTACATGATCACCGCCACCCTGGCCTTCGTGATTGTCGTAAAAAAGGCGCGGTTTCGCAGGCTCAACTGGAACTGGCCATTTTTCCTGATGATTGTCAAGCAGAGTTTACCCTTTGCGTTACTGGTGTTGTTGATGACTTTTTACAACCGGCTTGACCCGGTGATGCTGGAGAGCCTCCTTCCTGAAAGGATTTCCCATGTACAGACAGGAATTTTTGCCTCTGTCAACCACCTTAATCCGGTGATGCTTGACAATTTCCTGGCCGAGCGAACGGGTGATTTCCAGGCCGGCATCTATGCATCCGGCTTCAGGTTGCTAGATGCTGCCAACATGATCGCCTACCTTTTTGCAGTGCTGCTGGTCCCGATATTTTCAAAAATGCTTAAAAAGAAACAATCCATTGAGCATATGCTCAAGCTCTCTTTTACGCTGATCATTACCCTGGCGATCATCATAGCCCTGGGCTCTTTCTTTTATAGTTATGAAATGATCGATATGTTGTACAATACCCATATCGGCGCCTCAACCAGGGTGTTTCAGTTGCTGATTCTGGGATTCATTGCGGTTTCCACCACCTATATTTTCGGCACGCTGCTTACTGCCAATGGGAACCTGCGACAACTTAATTTCATTGCGGTAGCCGGGTTACTCATCAACCTGATCCTGAATTTCCTCTTAATTCCGCGGTTCCTGGCCTCAGGATCTGCAGTCGCCAGCTTGGTTACACAATTTACCATGGCCCTGTTGCAGGTATTGATGGTACAACGGGTTTTTAAATTCAAGGTTAATTATCGCTTCCTGTTAACCCTTTTCACCTTCGTGATAGGGGTGTGTCTTTTTAACATTGTGTCCCATTCTCTTACCATCCACTGGTCATTTCTGCCTGCATCAAAAGCATGGCTGGGGAATTTTATCCTGATGCTGCTGGGGTCGGTTTTACTGGCATTTATCCTGCGCCTGTGGAGTTTCGCATCGTTGGTCAAAATATTGCGTGAAGACCGCTCATAAATCGACTGTTCCCGGTAATTTACCCTTGTCGATTCCGTATTAATAGCTACCTTTGTCAGCAATTTTGATATTTCTTCTATGACCAATGACATGAAAAAAGGAGAAGATTTCGATTCCTCAAACCTCGTAATATTTCTTTATAAATGGCGTAAACCCTTGTTTTTTGTCATGGTGTTTGCGTTGGTTGGGGCATGGTTTTTTTCTTCCCCTTTGTTTATCACACCGAAATTCAGATCTGTTGTTATCCTGTTCCCAGCCGGCAGCAGTTCCATTTCGAAGTCACTGCTCAGCGAACCAGCCGGAGCGAGCCAGGATATCTCTGCCTTCGGGGAGGATGACCAGAGCGAACAGTTACTGCAGATTTTGAATTCCAATAAGGTCCGGGACCGTGTGGTACGTAAATTTGACCTGATGAAACATTACAGGATAGACAGCACATCAGATTTCAAAAATTCCAGACTGATCAAAGAATATGAGAACAATATCACCTTCAGGCGAACCGAATTCATGGCAGTTCAGATCGCCGTTTATGATGTCGATGCCCAGTATGCTACTGACATTGCCAATTCTATCGGATCAATGGTTGACTCTGTCAAGAATGAGATGATGCGCCAGCGGTCGGTCAAGGGTTTTCAAATCGTGAAAGCCGAATACCTGAACCTCAAGGCTGAAAAGGAGAAAATTGTTGACTCGCTGATCACCCTTGGAGGGCTGGGTTTGAATGAAGTGGAATATCAATCCCAGGTCTATAATCATCAATATGCCATTGCCCTGATGAACGGGAATAAGAATGCCCTGGCTGCCATACAGAAAAAACTCGACGTCCTGGGCAAATACGGAGGTGTTTATCTTGCCCTGAAGAATTCCCTTGAATATAAAACAGAACAGCTTACCATTCTGGAAACCAAATATAAACAAGCCAAAGTCGATGCCGAGGAAACCCTGCCACAGAAATTTGTGGTAAGCGATGCCTATAAAGCTGAGAAAAGCTCCTATCCCATCAGGTGGCTTATTATAATGGTTTCAACAGTTGCAGCGCTCTTCATGGCCATTATTGTTATCATGGTGATGGAAAAAATATCGAACTACAATACACATAAACAATTTCAGCTCGGTCAATCATAATCAAAATTCCAACATATGGACAGTTTTTTCAGCAGTAAAAATATTATCGAAACAGTTATCAAATGGAAGAAGCAACTTATTATTGTGGTCGTTGCCGCCATCCTGCTTTCCATTTTGTTCTCCAGTCCGGTATTTATTACGCCCCTGTATAAGTCGAACTGCATGTTATATCCCTCCAATATCTCTCCCTATTCTGATGAGAGTGAAACGGAGCAGAGCGTGCAGATTTTTCAGTCACGGGACATCCGGGATACGTTGGTGAAAAACTTCAATCTGGGAAAACATTATGGTCTCGATTCAAGCTATGTCCATTTTGAAAGTTCCCTTGTTTGGGAATACAGCCAGCGGGTCAGGGTTAACAAGACTCCTTATGGCGCTGTGGAAATTGAAATCTGGGACCAGGATCCGTTAATGGCCCGGGACCTTATCAATGCCATGATCGATGCCTACAACAAGAAGATCAGAGCCATGCATAAACAGAAATTCGGCGAAGTCGTGCTCAACTACGACTATATCATGGGCGTGCGTAAAAATTATATGGATTCCCTGACAAACCGCGCAACGGAACTGGGTGTGAAGTATGGAATCCTTGAATATCAGTCACAGACGCGTGAGGTTTTAAGAGCCTTTCTTGGAACAGGGGGAACTGCAGTGCATAGCGCCGATGCAAAACTGATGAAGAAAAATCTTGAAGAAAAAGGTGGAGAGATGCTGATGTTGTCGGAGATGATGCGAGCCGAATCCTATTCCTACAGTACCATGAAGATGGATGCCGACAGGGCGCTGCTTAATTACAACAGGAATTACACTTACGTTAACCTGCTTAGCAAGCCCTTCGTGCCGGATAAGAAAGGTTATCCCATTCGCTGGCTGATTGTCGTATTCAGTACCCTTGCAGCCTTCTTCATGGCGATTTTGGTTATTGGTTTGATTGAACGAAGCAAATTCCGCAGCCTGGCAATTATCTCGGATGAACAGTAAGCTGGCAGAAATACAGAGTTACCTTTTCGGCAACAAGCGCGGGATTACGATCCTCTACGTGCTGAGCGCCATTTTTATTGGGATGAATTGCTACCTGATATATCGCGATATATACTACCTGCTATTCCTTCCCCCGTTCCTGGTAATTCTATACCTCTATTTTTATTCGCTTGACAAAATATTGTTGCTGATCGTCATGGTAACCCCTGTGGCCATCAACATTACCCAGTTTGAGTTCAATGTGGGGATATCACTTCCTTCAGAACCATTGATGCTGGGGGTTTTGCTCCTGTTTATCATGAAGTTGTTTTATGGTAATAAAATTGATTCCAGGATGCTTTACCATCCCCTTACGATCGCCGTTATCCTTCAGCTTGTATGGATGTTGATAACCAGCATGACGAGTGATTTGCCGCTGGTCTCCTTCAAGCACCTGCTGGCCCGGTTGTGGTTCGTTGTTCCCTTTTATTTCCTTGGGATCCAGCTCTTCAGGAAACGGTCCAATATAAACCGTTTCGTATGGTTTTATGCGGTACCATTGATAGGGGTGATTGCTTATACAACCTATAACCATTCACAATTTGGTTTTGATGAACAGGCAGGGCATTGGGTCATGGAACCTTTTTACAACGACCATACTGCATATGGTGCGATCTTGGCACTGATGATTCCGATGTTCTTCGGCTTTGTATTCGGCAAAGTTTATTCAAAGAGAACCAGGGTTTTTGCCTTCATTGTGCTGTCTATTCTCCTGGGAGCGTTGGTACTTTCTTATTGCCGTGCAGCCTGGCTTAGCCTTGCTTTTGCCCTGGGAGTGCTGTTTATCGTGATTTTCCGCATTAAATTAAAATGGATCTTTTTTGTTTCTGTCATCTTTGGATTTGTCTTTTATATCTTTTCCTTCGAGATCCTCGACAGGCTTGAAAAGAACAGGCAGGGCCCTTCGGCCAACTTTGTTGAACATCTGCGTTCCATATCCAATATTTCAACCGACAATTCCAACCTTGAGCGGATAAACCGCTGGCAGTCTGCTTTGCGGATGTTTGAGGACAGGCCAGTGTTCGGATACGGACCCGGTACCTACCAGTTTGAGTATGCTCCTTTCCAGCGATCGGAGGAAAAGACCCTGATCAGTACCAATGCAGGGGACAAAGGGAATGCGCATAGCGAATATATCGGGCCCCTTTCGGAACAGGGATTGCCCGGGATGTTACTGGTAATGGCGATCGTGGTATTGTTTATCAGAACGGCGATGCGGGTATACAGGCGCTCTGACGACCCTGAAGTGCGGATGCTGAGCCTTTCCCTGATGCTTGCGCTCATCACCTATTTCCTGCACGGAACCATGAACAACTTCCTGGATACCGATAAAGCATCCGTGCCGGTATGGGGATTTATGGCAGCCATCGTTGCCCTTGATATTTATGAGAAACAGTCCGTGGAGATCACACAGGCAGAAACAGGGGTGAAGGAATAAGTCAACTGCAGTTTCGGAGGGTTATTTCAGTTTGCTGAGAATATCGGGCAACATCTTCAGTGCGGCAACTTCCCGCCATTTTTTGCGCGCTTCGATGGCCGGGATGCCCCAGTAGGTTTTACCTCCCTCAAGGGTTTTTTCAGTACCGGAACCTGCTAAAACCACGGCCCCTTTTCCAATTACAAGATCTTTGTTAACCAGAACATTGGCCCACAGGATTACATCATCTTCAATCCGTGTCACACCTGCAATAGCACAAAATGCCCCGATCAGGCAATTTCTGCCGATATAGGTGTCATGTCCGACCTGGACATGGTTGTCAAATTTGGTTCCGCGTGAGATATGGGTATCGCCCGACACTCCTTTGTCGATACTGGTAAGGGCACCGATCTCAACATGATCTTCAACGACCACCCTGCCACAGGATTCAAGCTTTTTATAACCTTCCGGACGTTTCTGGAAATAATAGGCATCGGCGCCGATCACGGCGCCTGAATGGATAATCACATGATCGCCGATCACACAATGGTCATAAATCGATGCATTGGCGTGGATCAGGCAGTTTTTGCCGATGGTAACATGATTCCCGACAAATGCGCCGGGCTGGATAACAGTCCCTTCTCCGATCGTTGCAGAGGGGCTGACCGCTGCTACCGCTTTTTCGAAAGGCCTGAACCGGTTTACCAGCGACACATAGGCATCGAATGGTTTTTCACAGATAAGCAGCGCTTTTCCCTCGGGACAAGGGACATCTTTATTGATGATAATCGTTGTGGCATTTGAATTCAGCGCCTTTTCATAATATTTCGGATGATCAACAAAGGTGAGGTCGCCGGGTTCCACCACATGAATCTCGTTCATCCCAGTCACTGAAAAACCGGGATCACCCACCATTTCAGCCCGGATAAAGGCCGCAATTTCAGAAAGCCTGATGGCAAGGGGAAATTTCATCTGAATTGATTTTAATTGATGTACGAAATCCTTAAACTTTCACTCTTTCTGAATAATCTCCCGTCCGGGTATCGACTTTGATGGTTTCGCCTTCGTCGATAAAGAGAGGAACTTTAACAATCGCGCCAGTTTCAACAGTAGCATCCTTCAGCGTGTTCGTTGCAGTATTTCCGCGCATTCCGGGCTCGGTATAGGTAATCTTCAGGATCACAAAGGGAGGTAATTCACAGGTGAGGGCAGTTTCGGTATCGGCATGAAACAGAATTTCCACCTCCTGGCCCTCTTTCATGAATTGTGGCGCATTGATAAGGGTTTCGGGAACATAGATCTGCTCGAAGGTTTCCGTATGCATGAAATGATAATCGGCATTTTCCTTGAAAAGGAACTGGTATTTTCTGCGCTCCACCCGTGCAATTTCAAGTTTCGCGCCCGAGTCAAAGGTATTTGCAATGACACGGCCGTGTTTCAGGCTCTTTAACTTGGTCCGGATAAAAGCCGGACCTTTTCCGGGCTTTACATGCTGAAATTCCACGATACTGTACAAATCGTTATTAAATTCTATTACCAGACCATTTCGGATATCTGCTGTTGTAGCCATATAAAATTTTTGATGATTGAATTAAAGGGTTGCAAAATTAGTTAAAAATCTTGAATTAAATGTGTTAATTTTGCGGCTGTTTTGAAAATGAGGACTTACACCTGCTGATGAAAAAACTCCTGAAAAAACTCCTTTCCCTTTTGCATATTTCTGTCACACGAAATCAGAAATATGATGCTTATTCCAAAAGAATT
>CAIYQH010000308.1 GCA_903928285.1 uncultured Bacteroidales bacterium | reverse complement strand
CGACATTCGTGATGATCATGGGCTTGTTAAAATGGTAGGCGATTTGCGTAACCCCGCTCTGGGTGGCGCTTTTATAAGGCTGGGCCACCAGACTGGCGGCACAGAAATAGTTTACCACCTGGCTGTCGGGGATAAAATCATTGCTCATCACCACCCGATCTTCCAGTTTATGGCGACTGATAATCTCCTGGTAGGATTTGGGATCGCTGTAAAACTCGCCCGCTACCAGCAGTTTGACCTTCATGGCCCGTAACCGCTCGTCGGCAAAGGCCTCCAGCAGCAGGTCAAGTCCTTTGTAATCGCGGATAAATCCGAAGAAAAGCACATATTGAAACGAGGGATCGAGATTCAGTTTTGCCATCGCCGCCTCTTTAGGAATGGCGGCCCCGAAATTGTCGTACAACGGGTGCGGACAATAGATCTTGGGTTTCTTGCTGTCAAAGGATTCCAGGTCATCCATCACCGAATGCGACATAGCAACACATCCGTCAACGGCGCCGATCCAGTAACCCGACAACAGCCTGTCGCCGATTCGTTTTTCATGCGGGATCAGGTTGTCGATAATGGTAATAATCCTGGTATGCCCGTTTCCCCTGATGATCCTGCAGATAGTGCCCAAACAGGGCGCCATAAAGGGCATCCAGTACTTAACGATGACCAGGTCAGGTTTTTGTTTTCGCAATTCTATCCCCACCCTGATCCAGTTCAAAGGATTGATACTATTGACCTTTATGCGGATGGGCAGATCCTTCGGCGGCGGCTCTGATGAAAATTGCGTTTTCCCCGGGAACAATATTCCGGGATACTGCATGCTGAAGGTATCGATGGAGGCATCCTCCCCGTTGTCGCGGTACTCGCGGATCAGACGTTCGTTAAAAGTAGCAAGTCCGCCCCGTAAAGGATAAGCGGATCCGATCAGAATAATTTTCCTGGGTTTTATCATTGAATTCCCAGTTTCTCTTCGATCAGGTAGCTGTTCCTGTCGGAAGAGCTCCTGGATACCAGTTCGCCGAGAAATCCTGCGACAAACAGCTGCGTGCCGATTACCATGGCCAGCAGTCCGAAGTAGAAGAGCGGTCTTTCGGTCATCTTAAAGGCAAGGTTGAAAAACTTTTCGTAGGTAAGATACCCGGCAATCATCAACCCAGCCATAAAGATCAGGCTGCCCCACAGGCCGAAAAAATGCATGGGCCGCTTCCCGAAGCGGGAGGTGAAGGTAATGGTAAGCAGGTCGAGGTAACCTTTATAGAACCTGTCAAGTCCGTATTTGGTCCTGCCGAATTTCCTTTTCTGATGATGCACCACCTTCTCCCCTATCTTCGAAAAACCAGCCCATTTGGCAAGGAATGGGATGTAGCGGTGCATCTCGCCGTAAACCTCGATGCTTTTAACAACGGTGTTCCGGTAAGATTTTAATCCGCAGTTGAAATCGTGGAGCATGATCCCCGACATCCGCCGGGCCGACCAGTTGTAAAATTTCGTGGGGACTGTTTTAGAAATCGGGTCATGCCGTTTCTTCTTCCACCCCGACACCAGGTCGTAACCCTGTTCCATGATCATCCTGTACATCTCGGGAAGTTCATCGGGACTGTCCTGCAGGTCGGCATCCATGGTAAAGACAACATCGCCCGTGGCATCCAGGAAGCCGACATTGAGGGCTGCCGCCTTTCCGTAATTCCTGCGGAATTTGATCCCTTTGACGCAAGGGTTAACCGCCTTCAACTCCTGGATAACCTTCCAGGAATGGTCCTTACTACCGTCGTCGACAAATATGATTTCGTAGGTAAAGCTGTTTGCCTTCATGACCTGGTCAATCCAGGCAGACAGTTCAGGAAGGGATTCGTCTTCGTTCAGCAGGGGGATAACAACGGAAATATCCATCAATTAGATTATTTTATCATCAAATTTATCCTTCTTGCGGACAAATATGGAAATAATGAGTGCCATGACAGCAGAGGTGATCAGCGAAGTCAGGAGCATCCTGCCAATCTGAAATCCCTTTTGGGTCTTCTCAATGGTTTCATCAATTTTGTCCTGGGGAAGGTTGTATTTTTCAAGCATCTCAACCATTTTTTGCATTTGGGCCTTCAGATAGGCGGGGTCGAGGTAGGTATAGAAAAGGTAACTGTAGAGGTTTGACAGCAGGAACCCGATGAGGAAAATTACAAGGCAGGCGATCAGTGCATCCAGGTAGCTGATGGTCCGGTCGGTAGCGAATTTGGCACGAAGGTTATTAATGCCCAGGATACCAAGGGTGGCCGGAATTCCGATAAGGATCACCAGGAATGAAAAAATGGCAAATGTGATGGAGAACATGTTTACATCAAGGATGTACATGATCAGCGAGATCACAATGGATACGGCGCCCAGGATCAAACCATAGGGCCAGCTGTTTTTCAGGATATCGGAGATACTTGTTTTCATAAGGTCGGTTTTTATATCAGATGCAAATGTAATAAACTTAGACCGGATGATAAAAATATTTGCGTCCGAACCATTATTTGTCTACTTTTGCACCGGGTAAGTCTTATACGACCAGCTCCCAACTAACTCCCCCAGGTTCGGAAGAAAGCAAGGGTACGCTGGTTGAGCGGTGCGATATAAGGGGCTTACCCATTTTTTTTTGACGATTTTTGATTTCACATTTCGGATATGAGATATCGCAAGTTACCTGGCAATATTTAGATTAACTTTACTTTCTTTATTCACCATTGGATAAAATTTGATATATTTTCATGAAATACATTCTATTTACAACATCGTAAATCTGAAATCCGAAAGCTG
>CAIYQH010000307.1 GCA_903928285.1 uncultured Bacteroidales bacterium | reverse complement strand
GATCTTCGGACTCAGTTTCCTCCTGATGTTTATCATGGTGCTGGGGATTGCGTTCATCCTTTCAGGGTATGCAACTGAAAAAGTGTCATGGGTATCGGGTCTCTGTCTCGGGACCCTCGCGGCTACGTGTTTTACCATGACAGCCATAGGGATCAACTATCTTTACCAGATGAGGTCGCTCACCCTTTGGCTCATCGACGCGGTCTATATGTTTCTCGGGTTGGGCATTGCCGGTATCATACTGGGAGCCTGGAGATAATATGAAAACCAAAAACCGTTCTTCAAATACCGAGCGCTGGATTGCACGGATCCTCGAGATGGGCGCCCTGATTGCATAAAACGAATCATCTGACCAACAGCCGCCGGTTTTGGATGACCACCCTACTCTCTTCAATATCAATCGCGTGATGTGGTCAGGTTCCACCGGCGAGGACTGGTAAATTGTGCGTTTTTTTCAACTAAGAGCATTTTTTCACAGAGAAGCCTCTGGTTATGATTAGATAACTTCTAATACCTATACAGCGTACCCTTTGGGGTATACTTTATAATAATTTTATGAAAATATACCCGAAAGGGGGTATTCAATTAACATTTCATTATCTTTGTACCCTAAAGGGTATATCCATGGATCTAAAAACTTTCATCAAAGAAAAAAGAAAACTTGCGAACTTGACCCAGCCGGAGATTGCTGAGAAGGCAGGTGTGGGTCTTCGCTTTATCAGGGAAATGGAACAGGGAAAGGTTACTTTACGAATGGACAAAGTCAACCAGGTCTTGAAGCTTTTTGGGTTTGAGCTTGGCCCTGTCGAGATGAGAAGGGAAGAGTTTACAATGAACAATAAACAATGAGCCATAAAGAATCATAGGTAAAAATGAGAAAGGCTGAAATAAAAGTTCACAAACAGACAGCAGGATGGCTGTCGCAGGATGAAAACGGGTATCATTTCTTGTACGATCCGGCCTACCTGGTATTAAAAGAGGCAGAACCAGTGAGTCTTACGCTTCCGCTGCAGGCCGCACCATTTGACAGCAACGTACTCTTCCCCTTCTTCGATGGCCTGATTCCGGAAGGATGGCTGCTCGAAATTGCCGAAAGGAATTGGAAATTAAATGCCAGGGACCGGATGGGGCTTCTGCTGACCTGCTGCAAAGATTGCATCGGGGCAATAAGTGTAATCGAGGTAAAAGAGGAGGATCAGTAATGAAACAATGCTTATTTTGCTACCAACCATTACGCGGGAATGAAATCGATTTTCATCCATCCTGTAGCAGGAAGATCTTTGATCAGCCCATTCCTCCGGAATTACCTTATACGGAAGCGCAGATGGCCGAACTGGCATTGAAGGTTGTTCAAACAATGGTAACCGTCACCGGTGTTCAGGCTAAATTATCCCTTCACCTGGAATCACCTGAAGGAAAGCGGGCACCAAAAAGATTCACCATCGTCGGTCTTTGGGGAGGATATATTTTAAAACCACCCACGGCTCATTACAAGCAATTGCCTGAAGTGGAAGACCTGACCATGCATTTGGCGCAGATAGCAAAAATTGATGTTGTACCTCATTGCCTTATCAGGCTCCAGAATGGTAGTCTGGCATATATCACAAAAAGAATTGACCGGAATAAGAAAAATAAACTGCACATGGAGGATATGTGCCAGCTTACCGAGCGATTAACAGAAGACAAGTACCATGGTTCTTACGAACAGATCGCAAAAGCCATCGTGAAATACTCTTCGAACCCTGGCCTTGATGTCGTAAATTTCTTTGAACAGGTGTTGTTCTCTTTTCTAACAGGCAATGCCGATATGCACTTGAAGAATTTCTCCCTGATCCTAATGCCTGGCATCGGGAATGTTCTTGCCCCTGCTTATG
>CAIYQH010000306.1 GCA_903928285.1 uncultured Bacteroidales bacterium | reverse complement strand
TGCCCAAAACGGGCCATCGAAACCTCGCACGGCTATATCATCGGCATCATGTGCCTGCTCAACATATGGATCATGATGTGGTTCTGGCAGGCGGTGGCCTTGTTTATCACAATCCCTGCCGATAATGACTGGGTGGAGGCTTTGGTTACCTTTATCCGCTGGGGCATCACCTTTGCCGTGATGGTACTGTCATACCGCATTTACCATTACTTACTGCGGATCCCGGTGATCCGACAACTTTTTTATTACACCTCTGTTACCAGGTATAAATTCTGGCGCCGGTACAAACCATCCCGGAAAATGGTAAGCCAGTTACCCTGAAAGACTCAAAATGCAAACAATGCAGGCAATGCAAACAATGCAGGCAATGCAAACAATGCAAACAATGCAGACAATATAGCAAGATGAGAGGTACGTATTTCAATGAAAGTTTGACAGGTCAGGTGTTTTTGGGTGGGGAGGCGGTTTTCAGGATTGAAAATAATATTCTGTTGACCTCGTCGCATAGGTTCATCGCTTTATTTCCTTTTTCACTTGACAGTGATCCGGTGGCGCACAAGAGTTTAATCCAGAATTCTGTTTCCCGGCATTCCTTGTAAGCAATAGACAACCGGTTACAAAATTCTTTTTTCGATTGGGCAACAACTCCTTCAGAAATATTTGCACCCACAGAAGTCCCTGATCTTAAGAGCTGTTTTGACAGTATGTACTCATGTTTTTCCCTTGTCAGATATTGAAATACAAAAACAATTTCCGTTGCCAGTTCAAAACTTTTATCTTTGATTAAATTTTCTTTCATAGCTTTTCCGATTAATCCCGAAAAAACCAAAAAGTCAACCCCCTGTTGAAAAATTAATTTTTTAAATACTTTCAAATTTCTAATCGACAACATTGCCTGCATTGCCTGCATTGTTTGCATTGTTTGCATTGTTTGCATTGTTTGCATTTTTTACTTAATCTGCAATGATATACTTAGACACCACTCTGATTTCCGACGAAGTAAAAGAGGTCTTCTTTTGCTGCGACCTGGCAAAGTGCAAAGGCGCCTGCTGCGTGGAGGGTGATGCGGGGGCACCGCTGGAGGAGGCAGAAATATCGATTCTGGAGGATCACCTCGATGCAATAATACCCTTCATGGTTCCGGAAGGAATCAGGGAGGTGGAACTGCTCGGGGTTTTTGATTATGATGCGGAGGGAAACTTTGTTACTCCGCTTGTAAACGGTAAGGAGTGCGCTTTTGTATATTTTGAGGAGGGTATCGCCAAATGTGCCATTGAAAAGGCATTCCAGGAGAAAAAGATCCCTTATGCCAAACCCATTTCATGCCATCTTTACCCGATCAGGATCAAAACCACTCCGGTAAATGATCTGCTCAATTACCACAAATGGCCCGTCTGCAAACATGCTTTGGTAAAGGGTCATAAAGAAAAAATACCCCTTTACCAGTTCCTGGAAGGGGCATTGATCCGTAAATACGGCCGAACTTGGTATAACAAACTGGCTAAGTTACTGCGTTAGCGCCGCCGCTTAGGGCCAGGGCCGCCCGCTTGGCGGTGGCCATGGCTGCAAATTCCTTATCCATCATGAACAACCCGCCACTGGTATCACCGGCCAGCCTGATCTGGTCGAGAATGCTCCGCACGGTGCTCTCCTCCTCGATCTGTTCGGTGATATACCATTGCAGGTAGTTCGCCGTGGTAAAATCCTTCTCTTTGGTGCAGGTGGCATACAGGTCGTTGATTGAGGCCGAGATGAACTCTTCGTGGATCAATACCTGCTGAAAAACATCAGGCAGGGACTTGAATTTTGCTTCGGGGGCTTCCAGGGCAGGGATGACTGCCGTTCCGCCGCGGTCGTTAAGATAGTGGACCAGCTTGAGCATGTGAATGCGCTCCTCCTCGGTTTGTACATACAGCCAGTTTGCCGCGCCGGGATAGCCGTTCCGCTCGGCCCAGGAGGCCATCGACAGGTAAATGCGCGACGAGTGCTCTTCGCGTTTGATCTGTTCGTTTATTGCTTTTTCTACGTTTTTTATAACCATAACAGGATGATTTATCAGGGTGCAAAGTTAGGATTATTTATACCGTGAAACGTACCGGTCGAGGAAATTTTTGGCCGGGTTGTTCCTGTTGACAGGCATTCCTCAAAGTACAGGGATCTGCGTGACAGGCATCAGGCAGTGGGCAAGGGTGGGAGAACGGGCGTAATTCACTGTTATTTGTGATCAACCGGGCGACTCTGCCTTTGCAGCTTCGGAAGTTCAACCTCCAGGTTTTGCACCCTTTCTTCAAGGAATATTTTTAATTCCTGCACATTAATTTTCAGTTCGGAGATCCTGGTTCTGAAATCCCGGTGTTTCCACCTGATGACCAGCATCATATGTTTCCTGAAATATTTCCTGATCCAGGAGATAATGAAAGCCGGTCCGCCGATGAAAAGGAACAGCAGGAGGGATATGCCGTGCCTCCGGTTGAAGAGCCCCAGGATGGCCGGGTTTTCAGGGTGACTCAGGAACCCGATGATGCCAGCCATGAACAAGCCGAGTATCACTGCCAGTGCTGTCATACCGGCGATTATATACAGCAGCCCGGCCCTGTGAAGCCTTGCCATCCGGATGCTGACCGAACTTATCGCGTCGTACCGGAGCCTGATGTTTTTCTCCTTCAGCCAGATAAATTCACTGCCGATCAAAATCTCCTTTCCATGGCAGAAATGTTTGTTCATCAGCCTGGTGTCTCTTTTATGTTCACAATTAAACCTTGAATTCGCTCAGGCGGAAATTTCAATCCTGACCTTTCTATTCTTGATCTTTTCATTCCTGATAAATTCTGTCACTGCCCTGATTTTATCGCCACGCACGGCCGCATAGGAGGCATGATCCAGCACCTCTACCAGTCCAAGCTCCTCCTTTGCAAGCTTGCCTTTTTGCAGCAGCATGCCAACAATGTCCATCTTGTTGATCTTCTCCTTTTTCCCGGCGGCGATATAGAGGGTGCGCCAGGCGACCTTTCCCGGCAGAACGTTTTTCTCTGATAACACCTCCTCTTCCGGTGTTTCTCTGATAAATGGCGGGAGATGGTCGGTTGCCGACAACAGCAAATAGGAGGTTCCTGCTGCATTCATCCTGGCGGTTCTGCCGTTCCGGTGTGTAAAGATATCCTGGGTTGCGGGTAACTGGTAATGGATCACGGCCTCTATGTCGGGGATGTCAAGTCCGCGGGAAGCCAGGTCGGTGGTGATCAGCGTAGGGGTGGTTCCATTCCTGAATTTTATCAGGACCCGCTCCCGCTCCTCCTGCTCGAGGCCACCGTGGAAGATGCCGTGAACCAGCCCCCGGTCTTGTAACAGCAGACTGATACGTTCAACAGCCTCCCGGTGGTTGCAGAAAACCAGGGTTGATTTGTTCTGCAGTTTACAGATCAGGGCAAACAGGATCTTCAACTTGTCGGCATCGTCCGACTTCAGGAACTTAACCCTGATCGCTGCCGTTACGGGGGAGCGGTTGCTTAAAAAATCCAGTACCAGCGGGTTCGTGATCCTGGTAAAGGTGGGGATCGCCTCCATGTTGGTGGCAGAGGTGAGTATCCGTTTTTTCAACCGGGTCAATTGTGAGATGATGAACGACATCTCAGCCTTGAACCCGAATTCAAGCGATTTGTCAAATTCATCCAGCACCAGGGTGTGGATCGAGCCTGTGTCAAAATTATCATTGCGCAGGTGATGGGCGATTCTTCCCGGCGTCCCTACAACCACCGCAGCCGGATGGGTAAGGTTGTTCCTTTCGGTTTTGGTGGCATGCCCGCCGTAGAAGCAGTTTACCTTGAAACCGGTATTCATTTGTTTGAAGACCTGCTCGATCTGTAGTGCCAGCTCGCGCGAGGGAACCAGGATCAGCGCCTGGATACCCGGGCTGTCGGAAAGCAAACTGGCAAGCACCGGCAAAAGGAAAGCAATCGTTTTTCCCGAACCAGTAGGTGAAAGAAGCAGTATATCGGGCGCCTTCCCTGCCGCTTCTATCGCGGCGAGCTGCATTTTGTTCAGACTCTCTATTTTCAGGTTCTCCAGGGTTTTTTGAATCATATGTTGATTATTGAAATACTGATTAGGAATGGTGTTGAAGCAGACAGTCAACAGGGTTATGCTGTTAATAATCACGGATGCACCTTACTGAAAAGCCGGCCTCCTTTGTCATATCCGTTTGGTCAATACTGGTATTATCTGAATTCAGGATCCGTGACCATGCAAAGTTTTCAAGGTACTGGGTACCGCTCCACCAGTAGCCATGCAGGGTGATCTCAGCGAAGGATCCACCGGGATCGCGATAGCCTCCGGGAAGTGCTTTGAAGCCATACGGGTCGGTGGCCCCGGTATTGTTTTGCCAGTGACCGGATCCGGCCTCCTTCAGCAGCCCGCCGGCCACCGCCCTGCCTCCGAGGGTATCGGTAAGCTTTTGCCATTCATAATCATAGGGAACATGCCAGTTATTCGGGCATAACTTCCCTTTTGATATTGCAAACCAGTTATACAGCCTGCCATAAACGGAGGCTTTCAGCGTGTCATTGTTATAGTTGCAGCAGGCCCCGGTATTCAGCGTTCTCCAGTGACCGGCATCCTGGATCCGGGGGATGGTCTCCCCGGTTGCATAGCGGGTAGTCCTGAGGTTTTCGATCATCCAGGTCTGCCCTTTGATATAAACTGTATGATAAACGTTCCCTTCAACATCCTTTACCGTTGTCTCCGATGGATAAAAGAAAACATAGTTGTTGTCTTTCCTGCTGCAATTGCTGAACATGAGAAGCAGCAACAGCATCATCACGGCAGGGTAAAACAACATATAGGTTTTCTTATTCACAGCTCCTCTGGATTAAGCGTAACTATTGCCGCGGAACAAACCAGCCGGGGAGTATGCCATTGGCGGCATCAGGCAGGTAGCCGGTGAATAAACAGCAGAAGCCTTTTTTATCCCTTCAGCGCTTCGGCCCCGCTCACGATTTCGAGGATGGCGTTGGTGATAGCGTTTTGACGGGCTTTGTTATAGGAGATGTTGAGTTCACGCAGGAGATCCTTGGCGTTTTCGGTTGCTTTCTGCATGGCAGTCATACGGGCGCCCTGTTCGGAGGCAAAGGAATCGAGAACTGCTTTGAAAAGCTGGATACGCAGGGTTTTCGGGATCAGTTCACGGACGATTGTCTCCTTGTCAGGTTCGAAAAGATAATCTGCCTCTGCCTTTGGGGTTGCAGGAACGGCCTGTTTTGCCGTTGATGCTGGTTCCTGCGACGGGACAATGGGCAGGAATTGCTCCACGATCAGGCGTTGAACGGCAGCATTCTTGAATTGGTTATAGACCAGCTCTATCCTGTCATACTCCTTGTTTGCGAAGGCCTTCATCAGTTTTTCAGCAAGCGCTGAGGCATTGTCAAAGGTAAGCTGGTCAAAGAGGCTGTCGTGTGATTCAACGACATTGTACTTTCTTTTCCTGAAAAATTCGGATGCCTTACGGCCGATGGTGATAAAGCTGACGTTGTTCTGGCTGAGCTGAACGGCATAATGGTTTGTCGCCATATTTACCGCCATTTTGATGACATTCGAATTGAAGGCTCCGCAAAGACCGCGGTTGGAGGCGATCACCACCAGCAGGATCTTTTCGGGCTTGCGCTCCTGTGAGAAAGTATTGTCTCCTGAATTGTCGATGCTGGCACTGAGGTTTTGTAAAATGTCCCGCAATTTACCCGCATAGGGCCGCAGTTTGATAATGGCCGTCTGAGCTCTGCGCAGCTTGGAGGCCGCCACCATTTTCATGGCATTGGTGATCTGCTGGGTCGATTTAACCGATGCAATCCGTATTCTTACTTCCTTCAGTCCGGCCATCTGCGTGTATTATTTCTTTTCCTCGTATTTTTTAGACAGATCCCTGGCTACCTGTTCCATGGTTTTAAGATCTTCATCCAGGAGTTTGCCGGTCTTAAGGTTGTTCAGCACATCCTGGTGATTGACCTCCATAAAGTTCAGGTATTCATCTTCAAAGTTGATGACGCTCCTGATCGGGATATTCCGCAGCAGTCCGCGCGTTCCGCAAAAGATGATGGCGATCTGCTTTTCAACCGGCATGGGCGAATACTGGGGCTGCTTCAGGATTTCAACGTTGCGGGCGCCTTTGTCGAGCACTGCCTTGGTGGCGGCGTCGAGGTCGGAGCCGAACTTTGAAAACGCTTCCAGTTCGCGGTATTCAGCCTGGTCAAGTTTCAGGGTGCCGGCAATTTTCTTCATGGATTTGATCTGCGCATTACCCCCTACGCGGGATACGGAGATCCCAACGTTGATTGCAGGGCGGATACCCGCGTTGAATAAGCCGGTTTCAAGGAAAATCTGTCCGTCGGTGATGGAGATCACGTTGGTTGGAATATAGGCTGAAACGTCGCCGGCCTGGGTTTCGATGATCGGCAGGGCGGTAAGCGATCCGCCGCCTTTGACCATATCCTTCAGCACGGCCGGGAGGTCGTTCATCTGGCGGGCGATTTCGTCGGAAGAGATAACCCTAGCGGCCCGTTCGAGCAGGCGGGAATGGAGATAGAAGACGTCGCCCGGGTAAGCTTCGCGTCCGGGGGGACGGCGCAGCAACAGGGAGACTTCGCGGTATGCAACGGCCTGCTTTGAAAGGTCGTCATAGATCACCAGTGCCGGGCGGCCCGTATCTCGGAAAAATTCGCCGATGGCAGCGCCTGCAAAGGGGGCATAAAACTGCATGGCTGCGGGATCGGATGCCGTGGAGGATACCACGCACGTGTAGGCCATGGCACCCTTTTCTTCAAGCGTTTTTACAATATTGGCAACCGTTGAGCCCTTCTGGCCAATGGCGACATAGATACAATATACGGTTTCGCCCTTGGCGTGAAATTCCTTCTGATTGATGATGGTATCAATGGCGATGGCAGTCTTCCCTGTCTGGCGGTCGCCGATGATCAGCTCGCGCTGACCGCGTCCGATGGGGATCATGGCATCGATGGGTTTGATACCCGTCTGCAATGGCTGGTTAACCGGCTGGCGGAAGATAACCCCCGGGGCCTTGCGCTCCAGCGGCATTTCATAACGGATACCTTCGATTTTGCCTTTACCGTCGATGGGTTCACCCAGGGTGTTGACAACGCGGCCAAGCAGTCCCTCGCCCACTTCGATGGAGGCGATGCGGCGGGTCCGTTTGACGATATCCCCCTCCTTAATTTCATTCGATTCTCCGAGCAACACGGCGCCGACATTGTCAGCTTCCAGGTTCAGGACGATGGCTTGCACTCCATTTTTCTCAAACTCGATCAGCTCGCCGCTTTCTGCATTGTTCAACCCGTAGATACGGGCAATACCGTCGCCTACCGTAAGCACGGTGCCAACTTCCTCAAGTTCCTTTTCGTTCTGGTAACCGGCAAGCTCCCTGCGTAAAATCGCGGTAACTTCTGCGGGTTTAATCTCAGCCATAAGTTAAATTTTAAATAGTGAAATGGCGAAACAGTGATTAGCCTATTCTAAACCGCTGCTTCTTATTGCAATTTCTTTTTATACAAATTGACTTTCGCGATTGTACTTCTCAAATCTTCAATTTCCCTGCGGATACTGGCATCATACTGCTTGTCTTTCCAGGAGAGTACAAATCCCCCGATAAGCGATGCATCGATTTCCGGCTTAAGCTCAATCTCCGACTTTGTGTACTGTTTCATCAGGTCCATGACCTGCTGCGTTGTAACAGCATCGGGGAGGATAGGAGATTTGAAATGCACGATCAGGATATTCTTAAACTCGTTGTAAAGGTCAACCACCTGAAGGGCGATCAGCGGGATGAACTTCTCCCGGTTTTTCCTGACCATGATGTTCATATAGGTCATGGTAACCGGATGTACCTTCGCTGCAAAGATCTCCTGGAGAATGGTCAGTTTTTTCCCGGAATTGACGATGGGGCTATTCAGCAGCAACCTCAGATCCTTGCTGTTATCGCAGGTTTCAGAAATCAACAGGCTGTCCTGGTATATCTCTTCCACTGCCTTTTGTTCAAGGGCAAGATCAAACAGCGCTGTGGCGTAACGTTCCGCTACCAATGAAACATTCATTCCTGTCAGTTGAATTTAACTTCCTTTAATAATTCCTGTACATATTCTTCCTGCATCTTCGGATCGGAGAGTTCGCGTTTCAGGATGAATTTTGCCAGGGTAAGTGAATTTTCGGCAATCTGGTTTTTCAGTTCCGTCATGGCCGCCATCTTTTCATTGTTGATGCTCTCCTTGGCGCCTTCGACAATGCGCAGAGCCTCTTCACTGGCCTTAACCCGCGCGTCCTCGATCAGTTTTTCCTTGATCTTGCGGGCTTCGTTCAGCAGGGCGTCGCGCTCGTTTTTGGCCGCCCGCGCCTCGTCAAGCAGCTTGAGCAGCGTGACTTCGGGAGACGCTCCCGGTGCATAGGCAGACAGCGGAGCCGCCAGTTCCCGTTCGAGGAGCTGGAGCCGCTCGTCCTTCCTCGAGGCGGGGGGCTTTGGCG
>CAIYQH010000305.1 GCA_903928285.1 uncultured Bacteroidales bacterium | reverse complement strand
TGCATTACCTTTTTCATACAACCTTTTTCAGAGAAGGATTTTGAAAAAAGGGAGGCCTTCCCCTCGTTGTCGACCCATATGACAGGTTTAAGATCCAGCACCTTTGCGACAAAACTTTTAAATGGGCTCACCCTGCCGCTGCGTACGATATATTTCAGGGTGGTGACGCTGACGCGCAGTATGCTTTTCGACTTCCATTCTTCCATTTTCGACATCACCTCTTCGTGCGAGGCGCCTGCCTCGACGGCACGCACTGCACGCATGACCAGCAGGCCCAGTCCACCGGAGATCAGTTTGGAATTGACAACATCGATCTTTTTCCCGGTACGGGTGATCACCTCGGCCGATCCCTTGCTGCTGCTGGAGAAGGTTCCGCTCAGACCCTGGCTGAGATGGATCCCGATAACCGACTGGTAATGGGTGGAAAGATATTCAAATTTGTTCTGGAATTCCTTCGACGCAGGTTGTGCCGTGGAGGCTGCCTGATCTGAATTGGCCAACAGGGAATAGAATTGCGGCGGGTTGATGGTGAGCCTGTCGAGAAAATAGGTTTCACCGAAATGAACAGTAATCGGGACTACATGAATCTGGTGGTTATCGATGAATTCCTTGGGCAGATCGCAGGTGGAATCGGTAACGATGGCAATTTCCGACCTCCTGTTGAACTGGATCTCGTTCTGCATGACCATGTCGTCGACCTTCTGGTAAGTGATGTTGCCAAACTGCCGGAGCTGCGAAAATACCTCGGCAGGGAAATCGGTATGGATATGCACCCTGATTTTCTGGGGAGAGCCGGCAACCACCAGCGAATCGCCGCAATGGCTGATATAATTCCGTATTTTATGTTTATCAAGTTGTTTCCCTCCGATCAGCGCCTCGGTACAGAACCTGAAGGTGATCTCATCATGGGGCATCTCGACCATCTCCTCGGCTGTTGCAGCGGTCTGATCGACATATCTCATCGCCTTTTCGGCTCCGAGGGTAAAAAAATCCTTAATGCCTTCGAGCCAGAAAACAAAACCTTTGGCCCCGGCGTCCACCACATGCGCTCTCGCCAGTACTTCCAGTTTTTTGGTGGTGGCGGCAAGCGATTCAAGGGCCCTGTTGTAGGCCTCTACCAGCAATTTGATAAAATCATCAAAGCTGTCTTTTAGAAGATACACATAATCGGCCCAATCCTTGATCACCGTCAGGATAGTGCCTTCAATGGGATTTGCAATGGCATCGTAGGCATAGGCAACAGCCTTTTTGATGCTCTCGGCAAATGCCTGGATGTCGATGGTTTCATCCGACTTGATTTCATTGCTGAATCCATAGAGGAACTGGGCGAAGATGATGCCCGAATTACCTCTGGCCCCGGTAAGGGCTGCATCCGCAAGGGCAACGGCTGTCCGCTTGAGGTTATCGGTAGGGATGATGGCGTCCATGATGGAACGCATGGTAGAGGCCAGGTTCGTCCCGGTATCGGCGTCGGCAACCGGGAAAACATTGATTTTGTTGAGTAGTTTTTGTTGTTCGAAAATCCGTTGAGCGCCGGCAAGGAACGAGTAATACAACTGTTTCCCATCAAGCTCCTTAATCTTTAGAACATTATCGGTCAATATACAGGGGTTTTAAAAACATGCAAAGTTACAATATATTTTATTACTGATTATTTTAACCGTTTCTGACGGGTCAATTCGCCCTCGCCGATTAAACGTTTCATCGCGCCGGCCGGATCAGGAAACTGGTTCCTGCTGCCACAGTCGTACATATCGATCAGCGGATCCCTGTCAGCAAGCATCCGCATCAATTCCGCCGGACCAGGTGTAACCTTCAGCCTGGCATATTCCTCATAGGTTACCTTCAGAAAGGCGACATCGGGTCCGATCCCGCGGTTGTCGAGGAGATAACCGCCGGTCAGCTCTTCAGGATATGCCAGTTTCCCGTTAAAATAGATATCTTTGACATCCGGAAAAGAGACAATGGCTGATTTATCAGGTGTCAGCATAACCGGCACTAAAAACCGGTAATCCGCCCTGGTCCGGTAAACGATACATTTGGGTCCGGTAACTGCATTTGTTGTTTTATTCAATGTATTATGCCGGTTGCATGAGCACGCAAGCACTGCAG
>CAIYQH010000304.1 GCA_903928285.1 uncultured Bacteroidales bacterium | reverse complement strand
TGTTCGTAATTTTCATACCACGCACAGGCTATGTTGCAGGATGAATTTGCCGATCCGGTAAGCTCCGGTCGTAAATCTACAGCCCTGATATTTTCTAAAAATATCAATATCTGTGCGCCTTGAAAGCTTCACCGGTAATGGTTTTACCAAATAACTGCTATGGAAATCTGTGGTAATATCCGGAAATGATCAGATGGACTTGATAATTAATTCCGGAATCCTTTTACATTGTATAAAAGAATAGTATATTTGAAAGGCTTTACTTGCCTTGCAGCATTTATTTCCTGATTACCAGGGATAAATGGTTGATCCTTTGTTTTTTCAATTCTGCCGGCACGCTGATTGTCGTTTTCGTTATGTTAGATACATTTTAGGTAATATATCCTGATAAACCGGATTGATAAATTCTATGTTTGATAACTGTTTAATGATTAGTATCCGTTTAATCTTAACGAAAGGGCAATCTTATGAAAAGAAAATTAGTTACTATCCTTGTCATGCTCGTGCTGCTGGCCTGCGCCACCACCGGCTCCATGGCAAACACCTGGTTTCACTGCAAAGTACATAATCCGAACGCTCAGGATGCCTGGCACCTGCATTTGAATATGGGTGGTGGCGCTGGCTCTTTTTTTATCGTAAATCTTGACTCGGTAATGCCAAGATTCAAGGATGGGGGGCAAGGTGTAGACTGGGTTTATTGGAATTGGTTCTGGCCGGAAACAAATATTGTGGCAGCAGGCCAGTACTGTGATTTTGACATTGCCACCGTCGGACCCGGGCCTATTACGTTTACTTCGGGATACTGGTCAGATGAGAATGGAACGCCAATGGGGGCCATTACACCTGCCGATATTCAATTAACGCCGCTGGCCCCGGCGGGCGTTCCCACCCTTTCGCAATGGATGATGATCCTGTTTACCTTTTTACTTTTGGGAGCGGGCAGCGTTTATATCCTGAAAAGAAAGGATTTGCTGGCAGTTACGCAACGATAGAACAAAGTTTCAGGGAATGTGTTTTCGTATTTAGTTTTCCGGAATACCCGGCTGTTTTATTGTGCCTTGCAGGCAACAGCCAAAAAACGGAATAACAACGCAGGGTAGCTGGCCAACATCCGGTCAGGAGGGCCCAGGAATTCTATTCGGGGTAAATCCCGCTGCCTACTAAATAGGTAGCTCCCTTCACCACGATCTTCCTAACGTAGGTCGATTTGGGAGATGGCCGCGCCTCGTCCGGTTTGGGCCAAACGTAATCGACCCAGCCGCTGCCCTTGTCGCTTGCAACCTGGAAGAGTTCCCTGAAAAAGTATTTGCCGTTCACATCCTTCAGGTCATAGACATTCTGCCCCTCTTCGCCCGGGAATGCCGGGTTGACGAGTACCTTATAACTGGAATCGACGACAAACACATAGGTGTCTTTAAATACAAATTCAGATCCTTTATCCCTCAGTACAGGGAAAGCCTTAGTGCCCATCTGGCGAACCAGGATCACGGCATCATCGAGCGCCTCGACCACAAAGGCCTTTTCCATCTTCAGGTTATAGGAACCTGCTCCCACGATGTAGATCTTGCCCGACGGGGCATTCACCAGGTGTGTGAAGGTGGTTCGCCACGACGCCGCCGTATCGCCCTGCCTGACCCAGCGGTAATGGGTCCAGCCCGACTGGCTGGGGCCGAGGGCTTTGCGGATAAACCACTGGATAAAAGGCTTGCCATTAGGGTCTTTGATATCGTAGATGCTTTTGCCCAAAAGACTGGTGTCCTGGTGTACATAACACCTGCCCTGGATGTCGATCACGAAGATGTACGACTGGTTGCTGCTCCAGCGGCTGTCTCTTTTAATAAGGATGGGAAAGGCAGCCTCGCCGTTTTGACGGATAAGCGCTGCCGCATCATTGACCAGATCAACTATCCGGTTGGTTTCAGCATACCGGTATTTTCCGTGCTGGCCGGAGGCGTTGAAACAACAGGAAAGCCAGAGAACGATGGCAAGGATCAGGGGGATCAGCGATGATTTTTTCATGGTGTTCCGGGTTTATCCGAAAAACGTCAGAAACCGGAAAAACCCGTCATCACAAATATAGGCAATTTGCCGACTGAAATCAAGCGGATTGAGCATTTTTCCAGAAGGCAACAGGCAGCAGGCAATAGGGATACTGTTACTGTTATTTGCCTGTAAAAAACCGGTAGACAGTTTTTTCGGCAAATTTTTCGCCGGGGTGCAGGATTGCATTGGGAAAGGCCGGCTGGTTGGGGGAATCGGGAAAGTGTTGGGTTTCAAGGCATAGCCCCCAGTGTTTTTGGTATACTTTATTCCCTTTTCCATGGATAGTGCCATCCAGGAAATTTCCTGTGTAAAACTGGATCCCGGGTTGGGTAGTGGATACCTCAACATGCCGGCCACTGCGCGGATCATACAGGAGTGCAGCTACAGCCAGGGTCCCGGCACTCTTGTTCAGCACGTAGTTGTGGTCATATCCACCCGTTACTGCCGCTATGCGTTCGCCGATCGTGTGAGGCGAGGTGAAGTCCATGGCGGTTCCCTTTACAGCCTGCAACTTCCCTGTCGGGATAAGCTCATCGTTTACCTGTGTAAAGCGGTCGGCAAAAAGGGTCAGTTGATGGCCCAGAATACTGGTATCGGCTTCGCTGAGGTTGAAGTAGGTATGGTTTACGATATTCAGCGGCGTGGCCTTGTCGGTTTCAGCTTCGGCCAGCAGGGTCAGTACATCGTGGTTGTCAAGGGTATAGGTGGTCTGGACCTTCAGATTCCCCGGGTAGCCCTCTTCGCCGTCGCGGCTCAGGTAGGTGAGTACCAGCGAAACCGAGGCGGTGTCGCTCTTTTCAGCAACATCCCACACCACCTTGTCGAATCCCTTCAGGCCGCCGTGCAGGCTGTTCCTGCCATTATTCACCGCCAGGGTGTACTCCTTGCCTTCAAGCGTAAACTTCCCTTTGGCAATGCGGTTTGCAAAGCGGCCGACCATGGCGCCGAAATAGGGGCTGTTGGGTATGTAGTCCTTCAGACTGTCGTAACCCAGCACGATGTCGCCCATCTTCCCGTTTTTATCGGGAACCAGGATGGTTGTGACGATAGCGCCGTAATTGGTGATCTTCACTGTAATTCCGTTTTTATTGACGAGGGTGTAGAGAAAAACCTCTTTCTCACCGATCTTTCCGAAGTGTTCTTTCATAATGGCTGGGGTTAATACTGAATCGGCCTCTGCAGAACCATTGTTTGCCTCTTTCCCCGGATGACATGATCCGAGTGAAAAGAACAGCAGGGCCAGGAAGATGAAACCAGGGATGCGTTGCATGGGTTTGGGCATTTTGGTACAAACGTATGAAAATAGCGTGTTATTGCCAAATGTGCCTGTTGAGGGAGGGGAGGATAGCAGGTTTTTTTTACCACAGCAGGCACATAGGGCACAATAGGAAATACCTATTTGATCTTGAGAATCCTGTCGGGTTCACGGCCGTAACCTTTGATGAGAATGCTGCCGGCGGTGAGGGTGACAACCGCATAAGCGTTTTTTTCGGTATCAACCATCCCTTTGAAATTGACAAGGTGAATACCATTCATCACCATATAATCGCCTGAATGGTAATGGCCGTTGAAATAGGCTTTGACACATTCATATTTCGAAATCAGGGCAAACACCTCCTTGTTGTTGAAGAGGTTATGGTTGACTTTCGTAAACAGCGGGAAATGGCAAAGGATGATCACCTTTTTTTTCGCCTCGCGGGAGGCATCCAGCTGCTTCTCAAGCCAGCCCATCTGGGCCTTTCCGATGCCGCCGTTCCAGGGTAATGCATTAAATTCCAGTTGGCTGTAGAGGTCGTTGACCATGTCGTACCGTTCGTTTTTGTGCTCCCTGTCCTGGGGGGCCGAAAAGCTCAGGTCATCGCCGTTCAGCACGATAAACCGCCAGTCGGCCAGGTCCACCACATAATGGTCCTCTTTCATGCCGATATGATCCAACAGTCCGGGTTTAACCTTCTTTTTGATCATGTAGTCATGATTTCCAAGGACCAGGTGCAGGGGAGCGGTGAATTTCCGGAAACGCGGTAGCACACTGTCGTAACTTCTGTAGTCATGGTCGATCATGTCGCCGAGATGGAAAATCCCGTCGAGCGGTTGTGCATTGAACTCATGAATACAACTGTCGAGTTTCGAAAGCGAAAGCCTGTAATGCCGGTTGCCATCGGTATTACAGTTACAATACTGACAATCGGTAAAGATCCCTATCCTGACGACTTTTTGATCCTGTCCGAATGCAGTATTTAAACCTGACGAAAGGAAAATCAGGAAAAGCAAAGGCAGCATCCATCCGGCAGAGGACGCTGGGATGCTGACGGGGCTGTATTTTTTTTGTTGTATCATTTCCAGAATGGATAGAAGTTATACCACTGATGCGGATATTTGCGGGTCATCTGTTCCAGTCCGGATACATATTCCCGGATGGATCCGGTAACCAGTTCTGCCCGTTTCATAGGATTCTTCAGCGAAGGTATTGTTTTTAACGGAGATGCGAAAAAGCGGTACTGATAGCGTGACTCCTTGATGGAAAACACATAGGAGACCGGTACATTGAAGTAGGATGCAATGTGCCAGGGGCCTACCGGGAAGGAGGCTGTTTCGCCCAGGAAATCGAGGCGTATGGTCTGACCGCCATCGATAAACCGGTCGCCATGCAGGGCAATGATCTCCTTACGGGCGAGGGCCTCTTTAATTTCAATCATATGGGAGAGGCCATCCCCGATTTTGATCAGGCTGACATTCCGGTCGGTCATAATACCGTCCATATACTGGCTGATAGCCTGGTGCTCGGCGTCAAAGACCACCAGGTTGATCTTCTTATCCAGGAAATCGAGGGCCTTTCCGCCAACTTCCCAGCTGCCGAGATGTCCGCTGATCAGGATCCCTCCGTTTTGCATGCTGAACAGATGCTCTTTTCCCTCCAGGATAAACCTGATCTTATGTTTCATCCCTGACAGTACAACCGTTTTATCGATCAGGACCTGGCCAAAGAGATAATAATTCCTGAAGATACTGATAACCGCCCTGACAACATTTTGCCCGAGCCTGACATGGAAAAAGTAATAACTGGCACCGAAGGCTTTACCGGATGCGAAAACGAAATAGGCAGCCACAAAACGCAGCAGGAAATAGGCAAAGTCGAGCCCCAGCCAGGTGAGACTCCACATAAAGATCTTGTATCCCAGCACATTCCCCCTGCTTTTTCCTTTCCAGTTTGTCATGCTGCGTTATTCATTGTCCTTTGTACCTTCTTTGTGTCTTTGTGGTTAAT
>CAIYQH010000303.1 GCA_903928285.1 uncultured Bacteroidales bacterium | reverse complement strand
GGTTGATGAACTTGCCCATACCAACGCCGCCGGAAGCCGTCATGCCAAACGTTACCAGGATGTGCTTGAAATCCTCGAATCGGGGATCAGTGTCTATACCACCCTGAATGTACAGCACCTGGAAAGCCGTTCTGAAACGGTGGCCCAGATTACAGGAATTGTAGTCCGCGAAACCCTGCCGGATGAGATATTCGAAAATGCTGATGAGTTGGAGGTCGTTGACCTGCCCCCGGATGAATTGTTGCAGCGGTTATCAGAGGGAAAAGTTTATTCGACCGAACGGTCAAAGGAGGCAATCGAAAATTTCTTCCGGAAGGGAAACATTACAGCCCTCCGGGAAATGGCCCTGCGGATCGTCGCCGATCGGGTGGATAAGCAATTGCATGAATACATGCAGGACAAGCGGATACGCGGACCCTGGAAATCGGGGCTGCACCTGCTGGCCGCCATCGGGCCGAGTCCCTATTCGGCAAAATTGCTGCGATGGGCTAAAACACTTGCCTTTTCAATGGGAGCCGACATCCAGGCGTTGTATGTCGAAACCCTCCACAAACTGACCCCCAGGGAACGGGAGCAACTCGATAAGAACATCAACCTGACAAAACAACTGGGGATCAAACTGAGAATTATCACCAATAATGACATCGTAAAGGCAGTGGTCGATTTTGCCCAGAAGGAGAATGTGACCCACATCATTGTCGGGAAGCCCCGCGTCAGGAACCTCTTTTCGATGTTTCGGCTGGGCCGGTTTGTAAACAGACTGATTCGTTACAGTGGTAACATCGACGTCTATATCCTCGGATCCGACAACCTGGCCAGGGATAAATTCAGGGAAAGGGGGTTTATTCCGGCCTTTACCTCCAATGCCGCACAATATCTCACTATTCCTCTCTTTGTCATCCTGCTCTCCGCCATCAGTTACCTCGCAAAAGATCTGATCGGTTACCAGGTTGTATCCTTTATCTTGCTATTCCTGGTTTCGATTCTCGCACTTTTTTACGGGACCGGCCCGATTTTACTGGCGGCGGCCCTGAGCGCCTTTATCTGGGACTTCTTTTTCATCCCTCCCCAGTTTACCCTGAATGTGGGGAAACCTGAAGATATACTCATGCTGGTCATGTTTTTCATCATTGCCCTGCTGAACGGGATACTGACCTCAAAAGTCCGCCGGCAGGAGAAGAAGATCAGGGTCAGGGAGGAGCGTACGCATGCATTATACCAGTTGACAAGGGATTTTAACCTGTTATCAGGGTTGGAGGAGGTGTCGGATGTAGCTGCCAGGTATGTAAAAAAATATTTCAATCTCGAATGTGTCATCATCCTGAAAACTGAGCAAAAACAGCTGGATATGCAATCCAGACACAGTACCAGCCTGGCTCTTTCTGAAAACGAGACGAGCATTGCCGACTGGGTATTCAAACATTCATCCATGGCAGGTAAATTCACCGACACGCTGCCTTCGACGGAATACACCTTTTATCCGCTGACAGGAAATACGGAGAACATGGGGGTGATCGTTGTAAAACTTGCGGGAGTCTTTACCCATGGCGAGGAGCAGTTTTGGGAGGCCTTCCTTTCCCAGATTTCGGGAAAGGTCGAGCGCGAATTCTTAAGAAATGACTCCAGGAAAGCTTATATCCTGGCCGAGTCGGACAGGCTTTATAAAACCCTGTTCAATTCCATTTCACATGAGTTGCGGATTCCGGTAACCACGATTATAGGCGCCTCCGACACACTGCTCACCCAGGATTATCCTGAAGCAACCAGGCAACGGCTCTACCATGAAATTAACACCGCTTCGGTACGGCTTAACAGGCTCATCGGGAACCTGTTGAATATGTCGCGCCTTGAATCGGGGATGATAACCCTGCGACGCGACTGGTGCGATGTTCATGACCTGGCAAACAGTGTTTTACAGGCGCTCAGGCAGGAACTGGAACCATTTGTGCTTACGGTTATCATCCCTGCCGATATGCCCCTGGTCAGTGTTGATTTTGGCATTATTGAACAGGTACTCCATAACCTCCTGCTCAACGCCACGCAAAACGCCGAACCCGGAACCAGTATCAGGCTTAAATTTTTCTATGACCAGGGTACCCTGTCGATCCAGGTGATGGACAGGGGACATGGGTTTCCTCCTTCAGAACTGTCGCTGGTGTTTCAGAAGTTTTACAGGGGGAAAGATGCCAAGTCGGGTGGAACGGGTTTAGGACTTTCCATTGTGAAAAGTTTTGTGGAGGCCCACCAGGGTAAGGTAATTGCCGAAAACCGCAAGAACGGGGGGGCAATCTTCACCATCACCATCCCGGTACAGATAACCGGAATGGAACAGCTAACCGGAAATAAAGAGTAGATGGGGCCTTCTGACAATATTCTGATCATCGACGATGAATCCCAGATCCGCAGGTTGCTGGAAATAACCCTTTCGGCAAACGGGTACAGGATTTCCGAGGCATCGTCAGGGAAAGAGGGCCTTACCCTGGCGGCATCGGTGCAGCCCTCGCTGATCATCCTGGATCTGGGATTGCCCGACCTGGATGGACTGGAGGTGCTGAAATCATTGCGGGGATGGTATCATAAACCTGTTATCATTCTATCGGTAAGAAGTTCCGAAGATGACATCATCAATGCCCTCGATGCCGGTGCAAACGATTTCCTGACCAAGCCTTTCCGCACCGGCGAACTGTTGGCGCGCATCCGGGTTGCTGCCAGGCAAAACCTGGATGTTCCCGCTAAACAGATCCTTGAATTCGGAGCCTTAACCATTGACCTGGTCAATCATACCGCCCGTAAAAATAATGAACTGTTAAAGCTGACTTCAACCGAATTTTCCCTGCTGGGGCTGCTGGCCAGGAATGAAGGCAGGGTGCTGACACACCAGTACATCCTGAAGGAGATCTGGGGTATGGGATACATTGAACAAACGCAGTATTTGAGGGTGTTTGTCGCCCAGCTCCGGAAAAAAATCGAAGATGATCCAGCCCGCCCGACCCTGCTCAATACAGAATCGGGGATTGGCTATCGTTTCGGCAGTTGACAATGGATCTCGCCCTTAAGCCGCTGCATTTTAATAGGTATGCCCGCCCTCTTCCATCTCCGCCTCGTCGATCTTTTTGTTGTTGACAGCCTTCCAGGCATACCATACATAGGCAACCACGAAGGGCACCAGCAGCGAAACATAACTCATAATCGTCAGGGTGTATAGGCTGGAGGAGGAGTTATGGATGGTAAGCGAACTCTGGAGGTCATAAACTGAGGGGTAATAGGCTGTGTTGTTGAATCCCACCATGCAGAACAAGGCAAAAACCGTAAGGAAGGTTCCGGCCCCGGCATACCAGAACCCGGAGGAGCCATTCTTGTGCATATCGACCAGGGGCAGGGCTACGCCCAGCAAAACAAAGACGACACCGGAGGCGAAGATCATCAGTACCAGGGGCATCTGTACGAGGTTATGGTAATATTTGTTCATCTCACCATAGATAACTCCCTCCACAGGCCTTACGGCAAATCCCGGTCTGATGAGGATGGCATAGAGAAACGAAAGGAAACATACCAGGAAAGGTATGATGTTGATCAGCAACTGCTTCCGGCATCGCAACAGGATCTCCTCATGATCGATGGTGTTCATGAAATAGAGTGTTCCAAGGACTCTCGACAGGAAAAATACAGCGAAGCCAAGGGCGACGTTCCGCCAGTTCAACAGGGCCTCAAGACCGTGTGCAGGATCCATCCAGCGCGAGATGGCCGGGTCGGCCAGGTTGGTCAGGGCCGATCTGTTGACCAGGAAGGAGGAACCCGTGAAAAATGTTGCCACGGCGGTTCCCAGCAGCACGGTACCCAGCAGCCCGTTGATGATCAGGAACCATTCGTAGACTTTGTGACCCAGCAGGTTGTTGGGTTTGCTGCGGAATTCATAGGCTACAGCCTGGATGATAAAGGGAAAGAGGATGGCCATCCATACCCAGTAGGCACCCCCGAAACTGGTGGAATAAAAAAGGGGAAAAGCTGCGAAAAAGGCGCCGCCAAACGTAACCAGTGTGGTAAAGGTGAATTCCCACTTCCTGCCAAGGGTGTTGACCAGCATCTTGCGCTCGGGTTCGGTTTTCCCGATGGTATAGATCAGGGTCTGTCCACCCTGGACAAACATCAGGAACACCAGGAGGCTACCAAGGATGGAGATGATGATCCACCAGTAGGCCTGCAGGGGTTCGATAGAAATAGTTTCAAACATCAGTGGGTTCCTCCCTCTTTTGGTCCGGTTTTAATTTGTCTGAGCATAATCTTGACTTCGGCGATCAGCAGGATGGTAAAAAGGGCTGCAAACAGCCAGAAGGTTATCATCACCGAGCTTGCATCAATTTTCGATACGGCAGCCATCACAGGCATCAGGTCCTGGATTACCCAGGGTTGCCGGCCCACCTCCGCCACCACCCAGCCCGCCTCTGATGCCAGGTAAACAAAGGGGATGGTGATCACCCCAACCCAAAGCAGCCAGCGCTGGCCTTCGAGTATGTTTTTGGTTGCAAGATACAGTACCACGGCAAATAACAGGATAAAATAAAACCCGAGATAAACCATCAGGTGAAAACTGTAATAGGTGAGGGGAACATTGGGGATTACGCTTTGCGGACTGTTCAGGTAGGCGTAACCGAACCAAGGGAAATTCTGTCTGAGCATCTTTAGGGCGCTGTCGCACCTGACCGTATCTTTCGCGGCCTTTGCATCGCGCCAGGCGCCTAAAGCTGTTACCGCCTGCTTCCCCCGGCTGATCTTCTCCTCGACTGAAAAGGCCTTCTCCTTTTCCAGTGCGGTTACCTGTGTAAATCCGGGTTTGAAACCTCCCTTCATCAGGTCGTCCACACCCGGGACAAAGGCGTCGGGATTCCGGTATCCAAGGAAGGAGAGCAATTTCGGAAATTCTATCTTGACCAGGAAGGCATCTTTGCCATCACCCTGTTTTTTGCCAGGGTCGAGGATACCCCAGGCAACCAGTCCAGCCCCCTGTTTTCCCTGGTATAACCCCTCCATGGCGGCAAGTTTCATGGGCTGCTTTTGCGAAACCTGGTAAGCCGAACCGTCGCCGGTAAAGGCGAGCAGGAGCGAGGTGGCCAGGCCGAAAATAGCGGCTACCATAATGCTGCGCTTTGCCAGGCCGGTATGCCTGCCTTTCAGCAGGAACCAGCAACTGATGCCGATCACGAACACCGAAGCAGTCACATAGCCCGATGAAACAGTATGCAGGAATTTATTTACGGCAACAGGAGAAAAGAGTACAGCCCAGAAGTCCACCATTTCGTTGCGTGAAGTCGCCGGGTTGAACTGCATCCCCACAGGGTATTGCATCCATGCGTTGGCCACCAGGATCCACAAGGCGGATAGGTTGGCGCCTACGGCCGTAAGCCAGGAGGAGGCGAGGTGAAATCGCCGGCTGACCTTGTTCCATCCGAAAAACATAACGGCAATAAAGGTCGATTCCAGGAAAAATGCCATGATCCCTTCGATGGCAAGCGGCGCTCCGAAAATGTCGCCAACGAACCACGAATAGTTCGACCAGTTGGTGCCGAACTGGAACTCCAGGATGATACCGGTTGCCACCCCGATGGCAAAATTGATACCGAACAGGGTAAGCCAGAATTGGGTTATTTTTTTCCATTCCACATCGCCTGTTTTAACATAGATGGTCTCCATAATGGCGACTAAAAAGGCGAGTCCAAGGGTGAGCGGAACGAAAATCCAGTGATAGATGGCTGTCAGGGCAAACTGTGCCCTCGACCAGTCGATCAGCGAAAGATCTATATGTTGAGACATGAAGTTATCATATTTTTGGAGGGCAAAGATACCGAATTATTATCGTTCATTTCAGCCCGACTTCTGATATTCCAATGCTGTTTTGTTTAATTTTGCCGCACCTTGAAAGATCATAAGGCAAGCGCGCACGGGTATACGCAAATGCCAGGCCCTTACCCGTCTGATGAACGAAGAACAAACAAACCATGTCAAGATATTCTGCCGGGCAAAACCCGGATATACCCGCAAATGCCTGCTACCATTGCGGAGAAGATTGCGGGGCTGTCCCCATACAGTTTGATGAAAAACAGTTTTGCTGTTCGGGTTGCCTGACAGTTTACGGGATCCTCAGCCAGAGCGATGCCTGTGATTATTACAGCTTTGAGAAGCATCCCGGTTTGACTGCAGCTAACCGGGAGGTAGGCAGTCGTTATGCATACCTTGACAACGAAGAAATACGCCGGGAACTGCTCGAATTTTCAGAAGAGGGGGTGAGTAAAATAAAACTTTTTATCCCGGCAATCCATTGCAGTTCCTGCATATGGCTGCTGGAGAACCTGCAGCGGCTGAACGACGGCGTAATGCATTCGGCAGTCAACTTCGTGAAAAAAGAGGTGATCATCACCTTTCATGACGGCAAAATCAGTCTTCGCCAGCTTGTTGAATTGCTGGTATCCATCAACTACATCCCCCAAATCAACCTTGATTCCGTTGAAAAGGGCTCAAAACGCCGCGTCAACCGCGGGATATACTATCGGCTTGGGGTTGCCGGCTTCTGCTTTGGGAACATCATGCTCTTCAGTTTTCCGGGTTACCTGAGTGTCGACGACAGTATTGAACATCTGTTGCGGCAGAATTTCGGGTTGCTGAACATTCTCTTCGGGATACCGGTAGCCTTTTATTCTGGCTCGGTCTTTATCATCTCGGCCTGGAAGGGACTCCGCAAAAGGTTTATCAGCATCGATGTCCCGATTGCCATCGGTATCCTGGTCCTGTTTTCCAGAAGTTTCTTTGAGATAACTTCCGGTACAGGAAACGGCTTTATGGATTCCCTTGCCGGATTGGTGTTCTTCCTTTCCATTGGCCGCTGGTACCAGGATAAAACCTATGCTGCCCTTTCCTTTGAGCGCGACCCCGTCCACGATGCGCTTGAAGGTCTGGGCGACGTCGCGCTGGGTCTTGCGGTTGGTGGAGACGACCGAGGCCTGGGGAGGGG
>CAIYQH010000302.1 GCA_903928285.1 uncultured Bacteroidales bacterium | reverse complement strand
GCAAAGTATTTTTTCATGATTCCATTGTTACTTGGTTATTATATCTTTTCCAACACAAAAGTTGAGATTTTCATAGGCGTTGGCCCGGGCGTTTTGCAGATTGTTCAGTTGGATGATGTTATTTTTATAGGCATCATAGAAATCAAGGAATTCAACAGTGCCAATAATTCTTTTTTCGTAATTTTTTTTCATCTCTTCATTCATTACATCCAGTTCTCTGACAAATTTTACGTCAAACTGGTGATATAGTTGATCGGTTGCCAGGGCAGTTGCATACGCTTGTATAACCTGGGACTTTACATTATCCTTTGTACTTTGTAATATGGCTTTGTTGCTTTCAACATTCAGCACGGCTGATTTTATATTTCCCTGGTTCCGGTTTGAGAAGGGAAGGTCGATCTGCATACCGATAAAGTTATAGTTATGCACAAAACTGCCGTTCCTGTCCCAACCAGCTGATAAGGTGAGGTCGGGAATCGCCTGCGCTTTTTGGATTTTTAAATTTATCTGACTGATATTCAGATCAGAATTTGCCATGACCAAATCATACCGGTACCGGGATGCCGAGTCAATTAATGGCTGAAGTTTCACAGACTCCAGTGATATCCTTTTTTCCGACAAGGAGTCTGGTTGGGGCGAATAATCGATATTGGAGGTTTGCAACAACAGATTAAAATCGGCAAGGTTGGCTATCAGTTGTGTTATATACCCGTTTTTTTCACTTTCAAGGGAAAACAGGGATGATTTAAGTCTTAAAACCTCTTTTCTGGAAATAAATCCTCGTTCCGATTGTTTTTCAAAAACAGCCACCATCGATGCGAGTGAGTTGATCTCTTTATCATACACAGACAGTATTTGCTTTAAGTAATAGATATTATTAAAATCACTTCTCAAGGTGTATTTCAGCGTACGGATCATATCAAAATAATGCTGTTCTTCCTTCCTATAGGAAAGATCGGCCAGCGTAATCCTTTTATTCCTTTTACCAGCAAGGAAAAACAATTTTTGAAAAGAGGCTGAAGTTTCTCCTGCATCAGATAAATCAAACCATTCCTTCGTTTCCGGATTATATACATTTTGTGCAAGGCTGAGTGTAATATTGTTAAAAAGTTTGGCTTGTATTATCTGCGCCCGCGAGGCTTCGACGTTATATTTTTCAGCAATAAGGAGCAGATTCCTGGCAAGAAATAGACTGTCTGCCTGAGCCAGCTTTATAGGTATGGTAACTTTTATAGAATCCTGACAATATAGGTTTTGGAAGGCCAATGTCAATAATCCAAAACAAAGGAATGACAATTTTTTGCGAAGCATAAAGATATCTTTTCATTTGTTACCGGATGCAAAAGTACTCCCGGCGTATTAGCCTGGTCTTAGAACGAGATTAGAATAACATTAGAAATTCGAAACGTTCAAATCCAGGCTCATCGTGAGGTGAATATCCTGAATTTTTATTGGAAATTTTAAGTGCTGGTATTCAATTATATAATGTTTATTGCCATGGTAAAATCCCGTGAAAAAAATCAAATTTTCGGAATATCGGCATGGCATATTTTTTAACCAGCCCGATTTTTGATTATTTTTACATGTAATTTTAAAAATCATTCAACTTTATCAATAAAAAAATGAAAACGAATCGAATTCTGTCCGATCAGACAGCGTGCCTTACTGGCATAGCTGCGTTAGCCATGCTCTTTCTTTTTTCCTTTTTCCCGGGTCAGGCAAGGGCACAATGGAATACCAATACTTCCGTAAACATTCAGATTTCAGGACTTCCTACTGCCGATATCGAATCGGTTGCTACAACTGATGGCAAGACATGGATTGCATTTTACCATCAGAATGGTGGTAACTATGATATGAGGGCTCAGCTGGTCGATGCAAACGGATATAAGCTATTGGGACCGGATGGGATGCTGGTCAGCAACCAGACTTCAGGATCTGCCACCTATGTGTTTAATGTTTGCGTGGATGCAGCCAATAACCTGATCATCGGATGCCAGGATGAACGGACCGGAAGCGATCAGGCCGTGGTGTACAAGGTATCTCAGGCCGGCACCCAGTTATGGGGAGCGACAGGTATTGTTCTTGGCGGGGGCCTTTCGCCCTATCCCTGTGCTCTGAGCAATGGGGAGACGGTGATTGCCTGGAACGAATCGACCAGCAATACCCTGAAGATGCAGAAAATCACCACCAGCGGAACTGCTGCCTGGGGAACGCCAATATCCATTATGGTGGGTACCTCCTATACCACCCGCGGGCAGATCGTGGCCAATACATCCGGAAAGTTCACGGTGGTTTACCAGAAACGCCTCAGCGGGATTTCAACTACCCTTTATGCCCAGATGTATGATAACACCGGGACAGCACTGTTTGCTCCGTTGCAAATATCCAGCCTTACCACCAGCGGCGCCAGGTATTATTCCATCGTGGCGGAAACTGATACCACCTATTTTGGATACTATGCAGCATCGGGCAGCAGATTCAACTCCTACCTGCAACGGATCAACCCTGCCGGAACGATCCCCTGGGGGATGAATGGCTCAAATTTCAACACGGCTGTCAGCGGTTCCGATAATTACCAGGGAACCACCAATATCAATATGACCCCGGGATCTAATTATGTATGGTCGGTTTGTACCTTCAGCAATCCTAACCAGACTACCTATGGAGTTTATATCCAGAAATTCCTGAAAACATCGGGTGCGCGGATGTTCACCGATGGGGCGAAAGTGGTCTTTGCCATCAGCGCAAGCACCGACCAGCAATGGGGCAACCTGGCCCTGGTAAATGATACTCCCATGTTTATGGAGGAGGATGTCAACTATAAAATTTATGCAACACGGCTTGATGCCAATGGCGATTTTGTTTGGCCTGGCAGCAGGATTGAGCTCAGTTCGACAACTGCCACCATGGGCACTCCCAAGATGCGCAACGGGTTTACGCCTGATGGCCCCAACAGGTGTGCCGGCGTCTGGACTGAAAACAGGACCGGAAACTATATGGGATATGCCCAGGGAGTATCCATCGGAGGTCTTGTCGGACTTACTGTCGCTACCCAGGGTTCTGTTCCTGCCACCATCGTTACACCCCTCGGAACGCTGCAGATGGTAGCCACTGTGTTTCCGGCCACCGCCAACCAGAATGTAACCTGGAGCATTGTCCCCGGTACTGGCGCCGCCTCCGTCTCTGCGGGTGGATTGGTTACCGCTATTAGCAATGGAACGGTTTATGCGAAAGCGACCGCTGTTCAGGATGTTACGGTAAAGGACTCATTGCTGGTAACCATTTCCAACCAGTCATCGTTTGCCCCGACGGTTATCACACTGGCAGCAACCGGTGTTACGGGAACAACCGCAACCCTGAATGGCTCGGTAAACGCCAATTCGGCAACAACCACCGTTACCTTCAATTATGGGCTCACGGTTGCCTACGGGAATACCGTAGCAGCAACTCCCGGAACCGTTAACGGCAACGCTGCCACTGCCGTCCAGGCCAACCTGACCGGTTTGTTGCCTGCAACCACCTATCATTTCAGGGTTTCAGCTACAAATGCCGTGGGGACCACCAATGGCGGCGATCTTTCCTTTACCACCCCGGCGATGGCCCCTGCCGTTGTAACAAATGCAGCTACGAATGTATTGGTAACCGGTGCCACCATGAACGGCACAGTAACAGCCAACAATTCCACCACGACGGTTTCATTCGACTATGGACTGACCGTTGCTTACGGGAGTAACATTGTCGCCACACCCGCAACTGTTACCGGCATGTCGCCCACAGCTGTCCTTGCCACAGTGACCGGTCTTCCTACCCTTACACTATACCATTACCGCTGCGTCGGTGTCAATACAGCAGGTACCATTTATGGTGCTGACATGACCTTTACCACAGGTTGCCAGACGCCAGTTACTCCGGGGGCCATCTCAGGACCTACCAGTGTTTGCCAGAACCAGACCGGTGTGGTTTATACAGTTCCTGCCATCACCAATGCAACCAGCTACACCTGGACGCTGCCGACAGGTGCCTCCATCACTGCAGGGGCAGGAACAAACTCAATTACCGTTACCTATTCACCGACGGCTGTTTCAGGCAATGTCACTGTTACCGGAACAAATTCGTGTGCAACAGGGCCAACCGGATCGCTGTCTGTTACAGTTAACGTATTACCCATACCGACGATTTCCGGAACCGGTACACTCTGTCTGGGATCAGGAACCTATACCTATACTACCGAAGCAGGGATGAGCAACTACGTCTGGACGGTTTCTGCCGGAGGTACCATCCTTTCGGGAACCGGTACCAATGCCATTTCGATCCAGTGGAATATTGCCGGGGCACAGACCATCACTGTAAATTATAACAGTACAGCCGGTTGCCCGGCCTTGACGCCGACCTCCTTCCCCGTGACAGTTAACGGGGCTCCTGCAACCCCCGGCACCATCACTGGTATTGCCACGCTTTGCGCGGGTACCCAGGGGCTCGCTTACTCTGTGGCAACCGTTGCCGGCGCCCTTTCCTATGTGTGGACGGTTCCGACAGGAGCCACCATTGCGTCAGGATTCGGAACCAACACTATCACGGTGAATTATGCCAATAACGCGGTTTCAGGCGCGGTCACTGTTTCGGGAAACAACCTCTGTGGAAATGGTTCAGCGTCGAATCTCAACGTAACCGTCAATCCGATACCGCCGACACCGGTGATAACGGCCAATGGCTATACACTGACCTCCAGCGCTCCGACCGGTAACCAGTGGTACCGGAACAGTGCATCCATTGCAGGCGCTACTGCCCAATCCATTGTGGCTACCTTACCGGGCTATTATTCAACCGTGGTAACCCTGAACGGCTGTGTATCGGATACATCCAATAAACTCTATATCCTCGTTGGGATCAATGAGAAGTCTGCCCCGAACGTAAGCATCTACCCGGTTCCCAATGACGGAAGGTTTAGTATCTCAATCAGCGGCTCACGTGAGAAATCCTATCAGCTTGCGGTATTCAATACGCTTGGAGAAAAGGTTTACGGCGAACAAACCATTGATATTTCAGGAACTACGGTAACCCAGGTTGATCTTCGCCCTGTCCCCGCCGGGCTTTACACGGTAATCCTGAAAAACAGCGATAACCAGGTAGTCAGCAAAATCATGGTAAACAGATAACGTTTCAGTTTACTTTATTACAGTGATTTAAATGGCAAAACGGAAAGTTATCTTGATAACTTTCCGTTTTGCCATTTAATCATTTTCATCAGCTCTTCGCCAATGCCGATTTTATAACCCTCCGAAAGATAGTTGATCACCCCGTCGGGGCTGATGAATAAGGCAACCGGGGAATTTTTAACACTGCTGATGGCAAGTTTAAAGTCGGCAAGCTTAACCGGAAAGGTTGCTTCAAAGGAATAGCGGATGGTTGACGGAATATTGGCAGCCTCCTTGTGCGTGAAAACTTTCATCTGATCCTCTGTTGGGAACACAAGGACAAAGGTCCCCTTCCAGCCTTCAAATTCAGGTTTCATCTGCTTCAGGTCGGCAAAGAGATGTTTGGTCGGCTCTTTATCAGGATCCACCCAGATCAGGATCATCCCCTTTGAAACGGGATACCCCGGTATTGCTGCGTTGATCTTGCCATACACCGGTGGGGCAAGCAGGTTTTTTCTCAGTGAAATGTTCTCGGTCAAAGTCTGCCCTGCGCCCAATGTGAAGCCCTGGAGAGTCGCCAGGACTGTGCCTCCCTGGATGCGGTTGCCCGTAACCATCATATAGCTGCCGGGGGCAACTGAGAAGGTACAGGGAAAGTTGCCAACCCGGGGATCCGTCTCGTAATCGAGCGAGCGGAAGTACCCATCATCATACTTTTCAATGGTAAAGTGAGTGTAATATTCAGGTTTTCTTTCATTTGCAGGATCTGACGTCAGCACGAGGGTGCCGCGGCTGTTGCTTTCCTGTTCGTGTTTTTCAAAGAAAACATCATGCCAGGAATCGGCAAAGAAATATTGGGGAACCCTGGTCCCTGACTCCAGCCTGGCAGGAGTACCAAAACTCCGGCACATGGCAACAAACAGGATATCACGGGAATGCCCGTCGGCGACTTTCAGTTCAAAAGCACCGGCCGGCGACAGGGGGGCACGGCCCCAGTTTGCTGTATTGTCGCAGGTAATGGCCGATCTTATCCAGGCGACAAGTTCCTCAGGATTTTGCCTGAAATTTCTGATGGAGGCTGTGCCGGTTTTTTCCCGGATCAACTTTTTAAAGGGTGTAAGCAATTCATTGTCGACCCTTGGAGACAGGATATATTCCCAGAAGATATCCTGTTTGACGGTGACTTTTTCCATGTCGGGGATTACAGAGATCTGATCGGTCAAAACATCAGGAGTCGCATCGCGCAAATCCTTTTCCGAAATGTTGGACAGTAGGGGAAAGATGTATGCTTGAAGCTTTTCGGGTGTACTGGTGATGAAATCAATGATCGCGCGCCAGTTGCCGCGTGATTTTTTCAGGAAGAACCAGAGGGTGTCGCCATTCAGTTTTAACGTATGGGCAAGTCTGAAGCTTTTAGACGAATCGATAAAGGTAGATTCATAGCCGGCACGGAGCTTGTCTTCGAATTCAAGTCGTTTTGTATTCAAGGCTTTCAGTGAATCGGTGATCTTTACGCCGGTGGTAATTTCAGGTGGCGGGACCAGGTCGAGGGTTTGGGCGAATACATCTCCAGGTTGCATCGAGAGAACAATAAGGGCTGTATCTGTATTGGCAACCGTGACCTTTGTAAATCCAAAACTCCCCTTTTTGGCTGCCCAGATCAGCAGATCGCCATGCCCCGTGAGAAATGAGGCGACACCTGTTTTGTCGGTAAAGGCTTTATGGAGCGTGTAAAATTCGGCATAGTTATAAAGCTGGAATTCGATGGTGGCACTGTCAACGGGCCTTTTCTGTTCATCGACTACCTTGCCTACAATCCGCCTGGTGGCGGCATAATTTGAGAGTACGTTGATCCTGGTGAATCGCGTATCCCTGACCAGGACATCCTCGGGACCCTGGTAATCGCCGAATACATTGGTATTTACCAGCATAGCCCGTTTGGCGGGGGCGGTAAACCAGGCAAGGTCGAGGTCAACTTCGGGTTCACAGGCGCCGATAAAGTGCCATTTCCCGTTGACCCACACCTCTACCCAGGCGTGGTTGTCGTCGCAATGGGCCCACCGGGGCGTATAGCACTGACGGGCAGGAATGGCTACAGAGCGCAGGGCTGCTACGGCAAGGGTTGATTCTTCGCCGCACCGGCCATAGGCAGTTTTTACAGAAGCCAGCGGGGAGGAGGTCCTGCCATCCGACCCGCGGTAGGTAACCTTTTCATGACACCAGTGGTTGACCTCCAGCACGGCTTCTTTCATCGGCAGCTTTTTGATATGGTCTTTCAGTTCCCTGAAGAAGACCCACCGGGATGAATCGAGGTTTTCATTGTTTACGCGGAAAGGCAGAACGAAATGGCGGAAAATATCCTCCGGAACGGTCTTACCCCAGCTGAAGGTATCCCGGGCGGCAAAAGAACTCCTGACGTTATGCAGAAAGAATTCCCCGTCGTAGTCGGCCAGGTCGCTCAGCGGAGCATAGGCATAGAGAAATTCAAGCGCCTCTTTTTCGCGCATGGTCAGGCGCTGGCCGAAAACACCGAAAAGCTGTTGTGAACGGTTTCTGGCGAGCTCTTTTTGTTTCCCGAACTGTTTTTCAACCTTTTCACGGTAGCTTTTATCTGTAATAAAATGGTCGTTGTGGCAGCCGGAAATGATGAGTAATATCAAAATGCCGGGGATGAACAGGTTTCTCATGGCGTGTGATTGAATTGAGTTTGCGTTATTATGACGATGGAAAAACTTATGCACAAACCTATTACTTTTTGGTGAATTGGGGATTAAGGTTTATTGAAAAAGCTTTTTTTCACCACAATAGTCCCTCATTATTTTATGATATTGCCCCAAAAAGAATAACTGAGAAAAGTACT
>CAIYQH010000301.1 GCA_903928285.1 uncultured Bacteroidales bacterium | reverse complement strand
GCTTTTAAGTTTCTGGCGCAAATCAATGGCTGCAGAAAGCGGCAACCCGCAAAGCAGTTTATTCAGCACAAGCGCATCCTCTGTGAACCGGCCTGCCGGCACCGTTATCCTGTGCAACAGGAATACCGCCCTGTTCCGGTGCCGGTTTGAAAGAAATTCACCTTTCTTCACGAGCCCGGTGTTTTCAAAAAAACGGGTCAGAAAGGGAGCGAGCAGCACCAGCCCTGCATTCCCGATTAAAATCCTCTCTGTTTCACTATACTGGCCCTGGAAATCGTTATCCGGGGACAATTGAATTATTTCATTTTTTATATCGGTTGTGACGACAGTGAAATGACGGAGGCCCCTGGCCGGCGAGGCTTTGCCGGCTGAGCTGTTCTTTCTTTTATTATTTTCCTTCACCCCTGACGGAATTCCCTGCCCGGGCATGGTGATTGCTGAAAGCAAAGCATCCGCCCTGCTTAATCTGTTGCTCCGCCCAGAGGCAGGCTTTTCATCCATGCCAAAAACAACCTGGTACAACAGGATGCCTAGTAACTCATCATGTTCCCTGCCGCCTGGGCTGACAAGTAATCCGGGTGATCTCAGCCTGGTGATCACGTTTCCAATAAGATCCTTAACCTTCGCCGGAGACCTTTCTGTGAATTTTACGAGGAAATCCATTTTTGAACCGGCTGTCAACAAACCGATGAACCTGAGGAAGGCCTGCTTCCTGTCCCATACCGGGAGTTCATTCCCAGCCAGCATTTGATACAGTCTGGAAACCTGCTTTGGATCGTCCCGGCCGCAGACCGCCATTAACCAACCGGCTGGCGTGGAGGTCACGCCGGATCTGAATTGCCAGCCTGAATAACCGGATACAAGATATTTAAAAAGTGCTTCAGCCTGCTGTTCATCGTATGATCCTGCCGGTACAAAAGAAAACCGGTCATCCTCTGCGAGGGAAAGGGAGGCGCCGGCAGCCTGATTTAACGCTGTTTCAAGCAGGCCGGCGACCTTCCCGGCAATTTCGCCCAAGGTCACCTCCCCAAGGTCGATTTCAAGGTGATTGATCCTTATTAATCTGTCGGGAGCAGGATCGGGCAACTTTTCAAGTTCCGGCAGAATTTTCTTCCCGAAAGTGGTGCGGGCCTGCAAAAGCGCCTCTTTTCCTTCTGATATCAAAGGAAAACGGAGATCAAGCAGCAGTTTGTTTACCAGCATATCGGCACTTATTTTGCTCATTTCTGAAAAACAAAGCTGATAAAATTTTTTTATTTAAAAAAGTTTTTAATTTTGAGACGTCTAAATTGGGATAAAAGTGATTCATACCGCATTGAATTTTCTTCGCGCTTACCTCAACAAGGAGATGAACCTCAGGCTTGGCAGTTTGGCAAGCTATGAGAGTATTAAATTAGCCCCGGTAAATAAAGATACGGTTGCCGACGACAAAGTTTATCTCTCGCTGATCAGCATAGAAGAAGAAAAGGTCCTGAAAAACCAGAACTACTACAGGCGGGTCAACCCGGATGATGATTTTCTATCGGTAGTCAATCCTGAGATCAAACTCAACCTCTACATACTTCTTTCAGCTCAGTTTAAGGCCATTAACTATGTCGAAGCCCTTAAACAGATATCATACGTAATCACCATTTTCCAGGGAAAAAATGTTTTTAACCAGTCCGACTTAACGGGCGATGCCAAAGTACTCGAAACACTCATCGTTGATCTTTACTCCCAGACCATTGAACAAAATAATGGATTATGGCAGGCGATGGGAAGTAACCCTGTGCCTGCTGTTTTATATAAGGTACGGTTACTCCTGCTCCAGGACAATAAAACCCTTGACCAGGTTCAGGAAGTTAAAGGCATTGGCATTGAACTGGTTAAAAAATAACAGGGATGGTAATTACATGGCATAAGAAACTTTTCTCGATCAACGTCCAGTACCAGACCACCGGGGCATCGTCGCAGGCGGGGGTTCTTCTTGAACCTTCGGATTCAACCCTGCTGCTCCTTGAAAAGCATAACATGCGGTATCGCATGAGCCCTGGTCAGATCGAGATTTTCGTGGCTGCATTACAACCCGGCACTTCTTCCGCGCTCACACCGGTTTTCCCGCTCGACAAGAATATATTAATTTTGCTATTAATGCCCTGCTCATAATGGATTTTATAAAAACCTTCAAAGAAAACAACAGCATAAACATATCCAAATATCTCTTAAAAGAAATAAACGAGAACGAGCGATTAAAAATCCTTAAAGGTGCTTTTACCTATGCG
>CAIYQH010000300.1 GCA_903928285.1 uncultured Bacteroidales bacterium | reverse complement strand
TACCTGGTGTTGCATTTTGATTTTACCCATCTCCAGCAGGATATCCCGGGTCGGAATAAGGTCCAGGGATAAGCTGGTTTTGCTTTTCTTCAGTTTTACCTTCGAGGGACCAGCAATCGTATAATCGGCCACGGCCGCGGCCATGATGATGATGTCGGCCAGCGCTGCCTCCTGCATGCAGGCATGGTACATGTCATCGGCCGATTCGACTTCGATTCTTCTGATCCGTTCATGACTGACCGGAATTTGGATAGGGCCTGTGATCAGGACAACCTCCGCCCCTCTTCCGGCGGCGGCCAGGGCAAGAGATACGCCCATGGTCCCCGTTGAAAAATTACCGATATAACGCACCGGGTCAATCTTTTCGAAGGTCGGACCCGCAGTTATCAGGATTTTTTTTTTATTCAGCGGCAATTGTACCGTAAAATGGTCCAGGATGACCTGCATGATCTGCTCAGGCTCCTCCATCCTTCCGGGACCGGTAAGCCCGCTCGCCAGTTCGCCAACCTGGGGTTCAATGATATGATTTCCGAATGATCTCAGTTTCCTGACGTTTTCCTGGGTTGAAGGATGCGCAAACATATCCAGGTCCATTGCTGGCGCAATAAAGACAGGGCATTTTGCCGACAGGTAAGCCGTTATGACAAAATTATCGGCAATTCCGTTGACCATCTTCCCGAGGGTGTTGGCCGTAACGGGGGCGAAAATCATCAGGTCGGCCCAGGAGCCAAGTTCGACATGGTTGTTCCATTCGCCTGTCCCCTCTTTGAATGGGTCGACGATAACCGGGTGTTGTGAAAGGGTTGCTAGTGTAAGGGGGGTGACAAAATCTGTTGCGGCGGGGGTCATGATCACGCGCACCTCTGCACCGGTCCGGATAAGCAACCTGACCAGAAACGGAATTTTATATGCTGCAATACTGCCGGTGATTCCGACAACGATTCTCTTTCCTTTCAACATGATCCGGTCAGATTGGGATTAAAAATCCTCAGGTCTTTCCTTATGCGGATTACGAAAATAAACTTCGTTGTTCAGATATTCATGAATCGCAATCAAGGTAGGTTTTGGCAGGTGTTCGTAATATTTTGCGATCTCAATTTGTTCACGGTTCTCGAAAACCTCCTCCAGGTTATCGGTAGTGGTTGCAAATTCCGATAGTTTCTGGTTGAGTTCCTCCTTTATTTCAAGACCAATCTGGTTTGCCCGCTTGGAGATGACGGCAACAGTTTCATACATGTTGTTGGTACCTGCCGTAAAGTCCTCGATATTACGCGTAACCGCGTGCACATCCGTTTTTACCTTTTTATAATCCATGATTATCCTGTATTTGTGATTGTATTCGCTAATTTACTTTTTTAGATTTTTATTCTTGTAGACATCCAGTTCCTTTTTCGACTTTTCCCTTAATTCGGTCGCTTCGGCAAGATATTTACTGTTTGGAAACTGGGATACAAAGTCGTTATAGGCCGTAACCACGCCTGAATGCCGGTCCTTCTGTCTTTCCATGATACTCTCGTTCGCGTACTTGTAATAGGATTTGACGATCAGGAACATAACCTCTTCCTTATGCTGGGATTCGGGGAAATCTTTCAAAATATTGGTGAAACCCTTGATGGAGGCTGCGTAATCGTCCATCCTGTAATACATTTTTGAAATTTTGTAATCTTTCATTTCAAGCTTTACCCTCAGCTTGTCAATCAGGTCGTTGCATTCCGAAACCCTTTTACTGGTGGGATATGTATTTGTAAACAACTGCAGATCTTTCAGTGCATCATAGGTCGTGGTTTGGTCGAGACTGTATTCCGGCGAATTCTGGTAGTTGCAGAAAGCGCTCATATACAAACATTCCTCCGATTCAGGGGTATTGGGATAGTTGGTGGCGTAACGTTTAAAATAATAGGATCCCAGCGTGTAATCCCGCTGGTTGTAATAACAGTAGG
>CAIYQH010000299.1 GCA_903928285.1 uncultured Bacteroidales bacterium | reverse complement strand
GATCCCAAAGGAATTGATGCCGACAAACTTGCTTTCGTCATGCATCTGAAGAATGTGAAGCGCGGACGCATCAAGGAATATTGCGACAAATATCCTGAAGCTTCGTTTGTGGCAGGTAAACGCCCATGGGAAGTAAAATGCGACATCGCCCTGCCAAGTGCAACCCAGAACGAAATTGACGGCAATGATGCCAAAACACTCATGGCCAATGGTTGTTTCTGTGTTTCTGAAGGCGCCAACATGCCTTCGACTCCCGATGCAATCGAAGTCTATATCGCAAAGAAAATTCTCTACGGACCTGGTAAAGCTGCCAACGCCGGTGGTGTTGCTACTTCAGGTCTTGAAATGTCACAGAACTCCATGCGTTTATCATGGACACGCGAAGAGGTTGATATGCGTCTGCACAACATCATGATCGCGATTCACAAAAATTGTGTTAAATGGGGAACTGAACCCGATGGATTCATCAACTACGTTAAGGGAGCCAACATTGGTGGTTTCGTAAAGGTAGCCGATGCCATGATGGCACAGGGTCTTGTTTAAGGACTGACCAGTTCATTTACAATGAGGCGGGAACCCGGGAAACCGGGGGCCCGCTTTTTTTTAATGCGGGAATGCTCTGTTGTCGGAATGCAAGAATGCTCCAATGAAGCTAATGCAAACAATGCAGACAATGCAGACAATGCCTAAAATGAAACTGTTGGAAATAATTTGTGCAATGCCATGGGTGTGAATTGCAAGAGCATTGAAAACATAGAAAAAATTAAATACCCCGGTAAGGTGCAAAGAACCCTCCATTAATCGAATCCCGGGCGACAACAATCCCTTTCAGATCATACATCAATTACGCGCCTGAACCCTGCATTCATGCATTCAACAATTCCTGCATTCATGCATTGATTTTCTTACTTGTCCTGCCTGATGGCTTTCCTCAGCAGGTTAAGCGCCTGGAGGGCGGTGCGGCGAATATTCCGGTCGCGGCTGTCGCCAAGGAGGTAGTGAGATGCAAAGACCTTTTCAGGTGTGGCGATGGCAATCCAGGTGGTGCCAACAGGCTTTTCCGGTGTATCGCCACCGGGACCGGCAATACCGGAAGTGGCGATGACATAATCTGCCTTAAAGCGGTTTTTTGCGGACAGGGCCATTTGAGTGACCACCTGTTCGCTGACAGCTCCAAAATTTTTCAGGTTTTCAGGATCGATCCCCAGGATCGACTCCTTGATGCTGTTTGCATAGGCCACCACCGATCCTTTAAAATAGGCCGAACTACCCGGAACCCCGGTGATCAGGTGGGCCAGGTAGCCACCTGTACAACTCTCGGCTGTAGCAAGGGTGGCATTTCGCTGAAGCAATAATTTTCCCACAATCTCCTCCAGCGTATCCTCATCATACCCGAAGATATAGTCGGGAATAAGCTGTTCGAGTTTTGCAACCGCCTCTCCTGTTTGCAGCCTTACCTGGTCTTCATTGCCGGTTCCGCTCAGCCTCAGGCGCACGATCCCCGGTTGCGGAAGGTAGGCAAGTTTTAAATTCCCCGGGAGTCCGTTCTCCCAGTCTGCGATCCGGGCTGCCAGGAATGATTCACCGATTCCCTGGGTCAGGATGGTCCTGTGTAAAATGAAGGGTGTATGAAAAATTTTCTTCAGCCAGGGGATGACGTAATCGGTCATCATGGCTTTCATTTCAAAGGGAACACCGGGCATCGAGACAAAGATGGTTTTTTCTCCGGGCGCCCGGTCCTTCTCAAACCACATGCCCCGGGCCGTCCCCACTGGGTTTGGAATACCAGTGCATCCTGCCGGTAATTCAGCCTGCTGTCTGTTTAATTCGGTAACAGGGTATCCCCTGCGTGCAAACATCTTCTCCACGGCATCGAATGCATCCTGGTTGAAAACTAGCCTGGTGTTGAAAAACTCACAGAGTGTAATTTTGGTGATATCATCTTTTGTGGGGCCGATACCCCCAGAAATGAGCACAATTTCTACCCGCTTTTCAGCCTCTGTAAAGGCCTGCAGGATATGCTCACGGGAATCGCTGACGATCGTCACCTGGTGTACCCTGAATCCGCTCAGACTTAACTGTTCAGCCATCCAGGAAGCATTGGTATTGACAACCTGGCCAATCAGCAGTTCATCCCCGATATTGATGATTTCCACCATCAGATTACCTCCTCCTTTAACCGGGTGTTCAATTCCCTTACAGCCGTCATGCTTTCCATGAGCCCGGGAATATAATCGGTAGAGGCGATGAATGTCCATATATAGGCGACAATGGCATAGATACGCCCTGTGGAGAACTTATCCACATCCACCGCGATGAACAGCACCACAATAAAGATGATCATCAGGAATACTTTAATAATCACATAATCGAGCGAACTCCACCGGGCGATCTTTGTCTGGGGGATGACCATACTGTGGTAAAACTCATGAATCTTGGAAACATCCCCGGCTTCAAAAATCTTATACTGGTCCTCCCTTGTGTCATGAAGCTCTTTTTGCAGCGTGACGACGTTTTTCCTGTAAATATTGTTGATATAGGCGATAGGAAGGATTACCACCACGGCTACTGCAGCAATTCGCCAATCGTAGAAGAAAAGGGCAAAAACGGCACCAAAGGTCGCTGAAAGCTGCCAGACTACTTCAGGAAGACGATCTTTCAGAAAAACAATATACTCCTTGGCGAGTTCGGCACGGGCAAACATCAGGGAGATGGGAAAACCCTGTTTTTTAGCATACGTGATCACATTGGTGGCTGTATCGGCATGGATTTTAGCATAGACACTGCCGCTGAATAACCGGTGCAGCGTTCCTCCCAGGACATTCAACAGGTAAACG